>CANFIV010000058.1 GCA_947446935.1 Sphingomonadaceae bacterium
CCCCTCACCAACGCCGTTGGCGATACCAATGAGGCGGTCATCGAGCGGCTGAACCGGCTGGTGCAGCGCGAACGCGAAGGGCGCTTGCAGGCCGAGGCAATCGCTGAACGTGGCCTTAGGGAACTCTACGAAAGCCAGATCCGGCTCGCGCTTTTGCAACGGATCACCGACTGCGCCAACCGTTCGAATGACTTTTCCGAAGCTATCGAATCAGTCCTCAAGGAAATCTGTGAGCACCTGAGCTGGGATTTCGGCACCGCCTACCGGGTGACCGAGCGCGAACAGGCCGTGGCGTGCGATGCCTGGTTCTCGGCCGATCCTTCGCGTCTGTTCCCGCTGGTCGAGGCAACGCGCAACGCGCGCTTCGCCAAGGGCGAGGGTCTACCGGGGCGGGTGCTGCGCGACGGGCATCCCCACTGGATCGACGAAGACGAGCTCCAGGACACCTTCTGCCGCAAGAGCGAGGCCGCAGCTTGCGCCATTCGTTCGGTCTGCGCCTTTCCGGTCACGATCGGCGAGGAAATTGTCTGCGTGCTCGAATTCTTCTCGCGCACCGTCATGCTCGACAAGGACGCAATTCTGCTGACCGTGACGCAGGCTGGCACCCAGCTCGCCCGGGTGATCGAGCGCGAGCGCGCTCGCGCCGCGCTGCTGCACGATGCCTTGCACGATGCAATGACCGGTTTGCCCAATCGCGCGCTGCTTGATGAGCGATCTCGCGCGGCGTTCGAGCGCCTGCCCGAGGATCGCTCTGGCCTCGCAGTCCTTGTGATCGACCTTGATGGCTTCAAAGCCATCAACGACAAGTACGGCCACCATGCGGGTGATATCGTGCTGATCGAGGCTGCAAAGCGGTTCGATGCCGTGATCGGTCAGCACACTGGAGGCCGCAGGCAACGCGACCAGCGAGCCTGGCACGCAACGCTCGCGCGGGCGGGCGGCGACGAGTTCGTCATCGTGCTCGACGCCCTGCCTGATCGCACCATAGCAATGGACCTCGCCTGCGCACTGATCGACGCGCTCAAGCCTGCGATCGCGATCGGCACCGACTATGTCAACGTCGGCCTCTCGATCGGTATCGCCCACAGCAGCGATGCCTATGGCAACATCGAGCAGATCCGTCAGGACGCGGATCTGGCCATGTACGAGGCGAAATCCGGTGGGCACGGCGGGGTCGTCACGTTCAGTGAGGAACTGGGATCGGAGCGGCGCAACCGCATGGCGCTGGAGAACGAACTGCGCGACGCGATCCGCGAGCGGCAGTTCGCGCTTTACTATCAGCCGATCTTCGCACTGGGCGAAGCCGGCAAGCTGCGCGGGTTCGAGGCGCTGATCCGCTGGAACCATCCCGACCGCGGGCTTGTCGAGCCCGGGCGCTTCATTCCGGCGGCGGAAGCTGGCGGCCTTATCGTGTTCATCGGCGACTGGGTGCTGCGGCAGGCTTGCAATGCCATGGCGCGGCTCCATGCAAACCTGACCGAGCGCGGGTACAAACCGCGTGAGCTGCCCTACATCAGCATCAATATCGCGCCGCAGCAGTTCCTGCAGCCAACCTTCTCGGCCCATGTCCAGCGGGTGCTGCTCGAAACAGGCGTGCCGCCGCAATGCGTTCGGCTCGAAGTGACGGAAGGGGTCGCGATCATCGATCCCAACCAGACGCGTGAAGTGCTGGAACAAGTGCGCAGTTGGGGTGTGAAGACCAGCCTCGATGATTTCGGCACTGGCTATTCATCACTCAGCTACCTGCAGAACCTGCCGTTCGACACACTGAAGATCGACCGCTCGTTCATCGCATCGATGGATGATCCCAAGAGCCGCAACATTATCCGTGCCATCCTCGATCTGGCCACCAATCTCACTCTCTCGGTCGTCGCCGAAGGCATCGAAACCCCGGAGCAGGGTGAATCTCTATTGGAGATGGGCTGCGAGTACGGACAGGGCTTCCACCTTGGTCGCCCTCTCGACGAAGCCAATGCCTTCGCGCTGCTGTGGCCGGTTGAGGAAGATGAGCCCGCCAGCCAAAAGACTGCTGCATCCTGGTGATCATCAGCTAAGATGACGTCCTGCGCCAACCCCGCACAAGGACCCGACTGATGGCATCGAACAGCCCCTGGAGCCACGCCCGAAGCGCCGGTATTGCCGACGATGTCGATTTCGAGATCAAGGGACACGAACTCCAATTTGTCGAGATCGAACTCGATCCCGGCGAGAGCGCGGTGGCCGAGGCGGGAGCTTTCGTGTGGAAAGACGCCTCGATCGAGATGACCACCGTTTTCGGCGATGGCAGCGAGAGCGGTGACGGCGGCGGTTTCATGGGCAAGCTGCTCGGCGCGGGCAAACGCCTGATCACCGGGGCCAGCCTGTTCACCACCGTATTCACCCATCGCGGCACGGGCAAGGCACGCGTTGCCTTCGCCGCTCCGGTGCCGGGCACAATCCTCCCGCTCAAGCTCTCTGACCTGGGTGGCACGCTGATCTGCCAGAAGGAAAGCTTCCTTGCCGCAGCACGCGGGGTGAGCATCGGCGTGGCTTTCCAGCGCCGGGTCATGACCGGCCTGTTCGGCGGCGAAGGCTTTGTCATGCAGAAGCTCGAGGGCGACGGCTGGGTCTTCGTGCAGATGGGCGGCACGCTGATCGAGCGCGAACTGCGCGCGGGCGAGGAACTCCATATCGATACCGGCTGCCTCGCGGCCTACACGCCTTCGGTAACGTTTGACCTTATCACTGCGGGCGGCGTGAAGAGCGTGTTGTTCGGCGGCGAAGGCATGTTCTTTGCGCGGCTGTCGGGGCCGGGCAAAGTCTGGATCCAGTCCCTGCCATTCGCGCGCCTCGCGGGCCGCATCGTCGCAGCCGCGATGCCTGCAGGCGGGAGCAATCGCGGCGAGGGTTCGGCGCTCGGCGTTCTTGGCGATTTTATCGACGGCAACCGCTGATAGCAGGAGCAGGGCCGGTAGCGAATGCCACCGGCCCTCCCCTTTTCGTCAGAACGTGACCTTCACCGTGCCGCCGAAGGTGCGCGGATCGCCGATGTTGCCCACGATAAGCCCAGTGTTGCCCGAGGCGACCGCCAACTGATCAATGTAGTTCACATCGAACGCATTGCGCACCCAGCCATAGACATCGAAGCCCTTTTCAGACCGGAAGCCGAGCCGGAAGTTCGAGAGGGCATAACCATCGACCTGGGTATAGGCCGAGGGGCTGCCGTTCGATGACCAGTCCGAGCGGTAGTTGCCATCGAAGCCGAAATAGGCCTGACCATCGACGCCGAACGCCTTGACCGGCACATTCGCCTCCGCGCCATAAGAGAACGACCACTTCGACACGCCCGGCAGGCGCGAACCTGAAATGTCGCACGATGGTGGACTGATCCCACCCGGCGTGCCCGGCAGATCGGCACTGCCGATCGGAACGCCATTGGCATCGAGTGGCTGGGCCTTGCCGCCGGACAACTCAGGCGGGCACGGCGCATTGGTGAACTTCACATATTTGGCATCGGTATAGGCACCGTTGCCGTAGATGTTGAAGCGTGCGCTGGGCCGGAACGAAGCGTCCAGTTCGATACCCTGCGTGCGCGCCTTGTCGGCATTGGCAAGGTAGCCGCGGATTGTGCCGACCGCATAGTTCGAGACCTGCGCCTGATAGTTGCCGATATCAGTGCGGAAGATCGCGAGGTTGAGCGTGGCTTTCCGGTCGAGGAACTGGGTCTTGATACCCAGTTCGTAGTGGTTGACCGATTCCGGTTTAATCGTTGCCAAATCAGTCAGCGGCACCCCGGTAGCAGCGTCTGCCGGCACACCATTGAGATTGATGCCGCCGGTCTTGAAGCTCTTGGCGTACGTCGCATAGAGGTGGACGTCGCGTGTCACGTCCCATGCAGCGGTGACATCGCCCGAGAAGTTCCAGTCGCTGAAATTGGCGAGGAACGCCTGCGGCGCAAGCACGGCGAGCTGTGCAGCCTCGCGCTTGCTGTTGATGTTCACTCCATTGGCGTCGGTCTTGAACACCAGCAGGTTGCCCGCACCGTCGGTCACGACCGAGCGGTAGTCCCCCTCCTTCTTGTCGTAGTTCAGGCGGAAGCCCGGCTGAATCGAGATGCCATCAGCCAGCTTCCATGTCAGCTTGCCGAAAATGGCTGCACTGGTGTTCTTGAACGAAATATCGTTCGTCGCGGTAAGCCCGTCCAGCACGGTCGGATCGTTCGAGAGCGCATTGGTCGGGTTGATCAGGAACTTGCTGGCGGCAGGGCCCTGTTGCTGGATGCCGTTTACAATGATCTTCTGGTAGAATCCGAAGCCGCCAAGAACATAGCCAAGGTTGCCCTTCTCACCTGAGAGCCGCAGTTCCTGCGAGTACTGGTCCTGGTGCGATGCATTGTTCGATTTGGTCGTTATCGGCAGGCCAAGGAAGTCACGGTCGTTCGAAGGATCCCACGACCAGTACCGCCATGCGGTGACCGAGGTCAGCGTGCCAAGGCCAGTGTCGAGTTTGGCACGCAGGGAAACGCCGCCAACCCCATTGCGGGCTTTCAGAGGGACATCCTCATCGGTCAGCCGGTCATAGGGATTGGTGCTCGGCACAGAATAATTCTGTGCGGCGGCAAGCGCGGCATATTGCCGGTTGAGCGGCCGCTGGGTCGCTCCGGTGCGGACGTAGATCTGGGCGCAGCATTCGGGTGCCTGACGATTGTAGTCACCCGCCAGCGTGACCTCGAGCGCGTTCGACGGCTTGAACAGGATTTGCCCACGCAGGCCAAAGTTGTTCTGCTCGTTGACATAGCGCTTGGTGACGACGTTGAAGATCGTGCCGTCGCGCTTGGTGTAAGACCCGGCGAGGCGCACCGCGATCGTGTCTGACAGCGGGCCCGATGCTGCGGCCTTGAACTGCGTGTAGCCGAGATTGCCGACGGTCGCTTCGGCCCGGCCCTCGAAATCGAACGTGGGCTGGCGAGTTGTGATGTTGATCGCGCCGGCGGTGGTGTTCTTGCCATAGAGCGTACCCTGCGGCCCGCGCAGCACTTCGATCTGCTTCACATCAAGAAAATCGAGCGTGCTGGAGGCGACGCGCGCATAGTAGACGTCGTCGATATAGACGCCCACGCCTTGCTCGATCCCATCATTGGTGAGGCCGAGCGGCGCACCGATGCCGCGAATGTTGATCGCGGTGTTGCGCGGATTGGACGAATAATACTGCAGCGTTGGCGTCAGTTGCTGCAGGCGCCCGACGTTGAAGCTGCCGGTGCTGTCGATGTGGTCGCCGCCGATCACCGAAATGGCGAGCGGCACGTCTTGCGCCGTTTCTGCGCGGCGGCGAGCGGTCACCACAATCGCGTCATTGTCAGCCTGGCCGGTACCGACCGAAGTGGTCTGGTCGGCCGGGGCTACAGCCGTGGCGGTTTCAGGCGCAGGCTCCGCCGCAAAGGCCGGGAGCGCAGTCAGGGGCAGGCTTGCCGCCCCCGCGAGGAGGAGAACACGCAAAGTCATCGTTGATCCTTTGTATAGGGCTCACGATACCTCCGGTGGTCCGGTGGGCGATGTGATGATCTGGGAGAGGTTTGAAAACAATCAGTTTGGTTTGAGGCGCTTCTTTTCGGTCACGTCGATCTGCACCACGCGGCCTTCATGGACCGTGAGGGCGACCGTACCGAAACGCAGGCCGGTGAGCGCTTCACGCACGCTGGCCAGGCTTTCTTCGAGGTGGCGTTCCGCGTCACTGGACGCGGGCGGTGTGGTCATGGTTTTTCTCCTTGATGTCGTTCTCTTTGGGTTTGGGCTCCATCTGCATTGAAAATTCGAGCACGGTGGGGGTGGAACCGGATTGTTTCGCCAAGCCCCGGCTGTTCAAGCGCAGTATCGATATCGAGCTCGACAAACTGTCCGCTCCCTTCGAGCAGGCCCTCGACGCGCCACACGCCACCCTTTCGGAACACATTGTCGACCAGCACCGCGTGGCTGCCATCCAGGCCAAGCTCGATATCGTGTGGGCGGAAGTGTATCTCGCCACTGGAGGACGCGATGCGGTTGGTTTCGCCCACGAAATGCGAGACAAAGGGCGTCTGCGGGTTCATGTAGATCTCGTCAGGTGTGCCGATCTGCTCGATCCGGCCCTGGTCCATCACCACGACGCGGTCGGCGAGTTCCAGCGCTTCTTCCTGATCGTGGGTCACGAAGATGGAAGTGAGCCCCATCGCCTTGTGCAGATCGCGCAGCCAGCGGCGCAAGTCCTTGCGGACCTTGGCATCGAGCGCACCGAACGGTTCATCGAGCAACAGCAGCTTCGGCTCGATCGCCAGCGCGCGGGCAAGCGCGACGCGCTGGCGCTGGCCGCCGGAGAGCTGGGCCGGATAGCGCGCACCCAGCCCTTCGAGTTGGACGAGACGCAGCAATTCCTCGGCCCGGGCGCGCATGGCTGCCTTGGATACGCGCGCTTTGCCTTTGCGGACGCTGAGACCGAAGGCGACGTTTTCCGCCACTGTCATATGGCGGAACAGCGCATAGTGCTGGAACACGAAGCCGACATGGCGCTCGGCAACGCGCAGGCTGGAAACGTCCTCGCCGTTGAAGAGCACCTCGCCGCCGTCCTGGAATTCAAGGCCCGCGATGATCCGGAGCAAAGTCGTCTTGCCCGAGCCCGAGGGACCGAGCAGCGCGATGAACTCGCCCGGCTGGATATCGAGATCGATGCCGTGGAGCGCCGGGTAAGTGCCGAAGCGCTTGGTGATTCCGCGCACGCTGATCAATGTCTGGCTCCCGCATGAAGGTCGAAGCGCCACTCGAGCACGCTCTTGGCGACGAGCGTCACCAGCGCGAGCAGAGCGAGCAGCGAGGCGACCGCAAAGGCGCCGACGAAATCGTACTCGTTGTAGAGAATCTCGACATGGAGCGGCATCGTGTTGGTCTCGCCGCGGATATGGCCCGAGACGACCGAGACCGCGCCGAACTCGCCCATGGCGCGCGCGTTGCACAGCAGCACGCCGTAAAGCAGCGCCCAGCGGATATTGGGCAAGGTTACATGCCAGAAGGTCTGCCAACCGCTCGCGCCGAGCGAAATTGCGGCCTCCTCGTCGTCCTTGCCCTGCTCCATCATCAGCGGGATCAGCTCGCGCGCGACGAACGGGAATGTAATGAACACCGTCGCGAGCACGATGCCCGGCACAGCAAAGATGATCTTGAGATCGTGCTCGGCCAGCCACGCGCCGAATAGGCCGTTGGCGCCGAACAGCAGCACGAAAATGAGGCCGGAGACGACCGGTGACACCGAGAAAGGCAGGTCTATCAGCGTGATCAGCAGCGCTTTACCGGGAAACTGGAACTTGGTGATCGCCCAACTCGCGGCAAGGCCGAACACCATGTTGAGCGGCACCGAAATCGCCGCGATGAACAGCGTGAGGCGGATGGCCGCCAATGCATCGGGCGTGTGGATCGCATCGAGCAACGGCCCGATGCCCGCCTTGAGCGCCTCGCTGAACACCGCAACCAGCGGCAGCAGCAGGAAGAAGCCGAGGAACAGCAGCGCAAGGCCGATGAGCAGCACGCGCGTGAGCCGGCCTTCGGTTGTGGCATTGCGGGTCACGCGCCCATCCTCCGACGGCTGGCAGCCTGGATCAGATTGATCAGCAGCAGCACAACGAACGAGGCGAGCATCATAACCGTGGCGATCGCGGTGGCGCCGGCATAGGCATATTGCTCAAGCTGGGTCACGATCAGCAGCGGGGCAATTTCGGTGCGGCCGGGCATGTTGCCCGAGATGAAGATGACCGAGCCATACTCCCCCACCCCGCGCGCAAACGCGAGTGCAAAGCCGGTGAGCAGCGCCGGCCCGATCGCAGGCAGAATGACGCGCGAGAATGTCTGCCAGCGCGTTGCGCCGAGCGTGGCGGCGGCTTCCTCG
>CANFIV010000059.1 GCA_947446935.1 Sphingomonadaceae bacterium
ATGACTCTTCGCGTTCCGGTCAACAAGGTCGAAGCGATCGGCATGCGCAAGCTCTCGTCTGACAAGACGCTGCGCGAAGCACTCGATACGCTCAAGGGCAAGCCCAAGGTGAAGCGCACCATGTGGTCGCGCCGTGCCCAGGAATACGAAGCCAAGATCAACTCTGGTGATCTCGTCTCGATCGCGGAAGTGACGCGCGACCTGTTCCGCGCCGACGACCAGCCCGAGCAGAGCTATTCCGAGCGCCAGATCTTCGAGGCCGCTTCCTCGCGCCTCGCCCGCGAATTGGCTGCGATGGAAAAGACCGACGAGCCCGCCGCGCTCAAGAAGATCCTCGCGATCCTCAATGAGCACGCGCCGAAGTACTACGAAACAGCCTGATTCAATCAGCCTTCCGGATGTGCTGCACGGCACATCCCACAGCAGAAAAGGCCGCCGGCACCATCCGGCGGCCTTTTTCGTGTGCCCGCCAAACCGCCAATCCGGATCGGCGAACGACATGGCACCGTTTATGGAGGTGCGTTATACGGGTAACACACTTCAAGGAACGCGTCATGATCAAGGATATTGCCCGGTCGCTGACTGAAATTGCCATTGCCGCCATTGCACTGTCAGTCTCGGGCTGCAGCACTGCGTCGGTCTCGATGGACGGAATGAAGGGTGTGCCGCTGGCTGAGCTCGATCTATCCGGCCAGCCGCCTGAGGAAATTGCGCTGCTGGGGCCGGACACGGTCAACGTCGTGGAAGGCGACAAGTTGGCGATTGATGTCGAGGGCGATCAGGCAATCCAAGATCTTCTGCGTTTCGTCCTGCACGACGGAAAGCTCTCGATCGGCCGTCAGGGCTGGACGATCGGCGGCCTTGGCGGGAGCGGATCGAACGATGGCGCAACCATCCGCGTGACCCTGCCCACAGTCCGCAAACTGGTCATGGCGGGATCCGGCACAATCAACGCCGCAGCCTTTCGTGGCGGCTCGGCCAGTGTCAGCATTGCAGGCTCGGGCGATATCAATGTGCCTACGGTCGACATGGGCGAACTCAAGGTCGACATGATAGGCTCGGGCGACTTGAAACTGGCTGGGAAGGCCAAATCGCTAAAACTGACCATTGCGGGCAACGGTACGGCTGATCTGGCTGGGTTGACGGTCGAGCAGGCGAGGGTCGACGTCGTCGGCTCGGGTGACGCAAGCTTTGCCTCGGACGGAGAGGTTACCGCCAATATCATGGGCTCTGGTGATGTGCGGGTGAAGGGTCGCGCCCGATGCAAGGTCACCGCAATGGGTTCCGGAACGCTGGTTTGCGAACCCTGACACGCCGCCCGGTTGGCACCTGCATCGGCACCATGTCGCTATGTTGGGATCAGGGTTCATCGCAATGCAACCCCTGGCGGGGTAAGTCTGGCCTGAAACCGTGAAAGGCCAAGATTTTGCTGCGCCCCCTGCTTGTCCTTTGCCCGTTTCTCGCGCTCGCGCTTTCAGGCTGCTTGGCGCAGACAGCGATGAGTGTCGTCACTGCGCCGGTTCATATGGGCGCAAAGGCGGTCGACCTCGCGACCACCAGCCAATCGGAAGCCGATGAGAATCGCGGTCGAGCGATGCGCAAGCGCGATGACAAGATCAAGAAACTGCAGCGCCGGTACAATCACCAGACGGAGGCCTGCAGCCGAGGTGAAAGCGCTGCTTGCGCGCAAGCCGCACGGATCAATGGCGAGATCGAGGAACTCCGCGCGCGGCAATAACGCGCTCAGGCGGCTGCGCGGCGCAACCGGTCGTTGATCGCCGCGCCAATGCCGTCATCGGGTATCGAAGCGATGGCAATGCGCGGTTCGGGAGCCTCCGCGGCAAGATGCAGGCAAGCGTATAGCCGGGCCGCCGCTTCGGCCAGATCACCGTGCATTGAAAGCGAAACAGCACCCGCAACCGGGCCGAACCCGATCAGGAACTCGCCGGGTTCTGCGGCGCGGGCGTCAAGCCGCACCGGCTTGCCCGGCGCATAATGGCTGGCAAGCTGGCCCGGCGCCTCGATCCGGGCCGATCCTGACGTCACGCCGTCAGACTGGGGCCCGAGAATGCCGGCAATTGCGGCCTCTGTGATCGGTCCGGGGCGCAGAATGCTCCAGCCACCTTCAGGTCGCACCGCAACGATCGTTGATTCGAGCCCCTGTCTGGTGCTCCCGCCATCAAGAATCAGGTCGACCCGCCCGCCCAGCGAGCTAGCGACATGCGCAGCGTTGGTCGGGCTAACCGCGCCGCTGCGATTGGCCGAGGGCGCCGCCAGCGGCAGGCCTGTCGCGGCCAGCACCGCGCGCATCACCGGATGCGCCGGCACGCGCAGTGCCACGGTGGGCAGCCCGGCGCTCACCGCAGGCGCCAGCGGCGCGTCTGGACGGCGCGGCAGCACCATGGTCAGCGCACCGGGCCAGAACGCCTCCGCAAGACTCCTTGCACGCGCATCGAACACTGCGAGCGCTTCTGCGGCCGCCAGATCCAAGACATGCACAATCAGCGGGTTGAAATCAGGCCGACCCTTGGCGCGGTAGATCGCCGCGACAGCCGCTGCGCTGTCAGCCCGCGCGGCAAGGCCATAGACCGTCTCGGTGGGCACTGCCACGGTCCCGCTTTGCGCCAGCACACCTGCCGCCTCGGCAATACCAAGATCGTCCGCAGGCCGCACGTTGGGGGGCTTTGTAGTGCTCATGCCTTGCCGCTATAGGCCTTGGCAGAGGCTGCCAAGGAAAACAGCGCATGAGCTTTATTGCCCCCACCGAAGACCAGGTTCTCGCCATGCGCATTTGCGCCGGAATCGACGATCTGGCTGCCCACGAACGCTACGGCGCAGCCACGCCGGATGTGGTCGAGGCCATAGCCGAAGGCATTGGTGCCTTTGCCGCGGGCGAATGGGCTCCGCTCAACCGAATCGGCGATACCGAAGGCGCGCGCTGGTCCGATGGCGTCGTGTCGTCCCCAGCCGGCTATGCCGAAGCGTATCGCGGATTTGTCGAGCAGGGCTGGGGCTCGATTGCCGGCCCCGCTGCCTTTGGCGGGCAGGGGCTGCCTTTCACGCTGGCGACTTGCGTGCTTGAAACGCTCGGCGCCGCCAACATGGGCTTCACCCTTTTGCCCATGCTCACCGTCGGCGCGATCGAGGCGCTCGATCACCATGGCAGCGAAGTGCAAAAGGCGCTCTACTTGCCGAACCTCATCTCCGGGGCCTGGTCGGGCACGATGAACCTGACCGAACCGCAGGCCGGCTCGGATGTCGGCGCCCTGCGCACGACAGCAATGCCGATCGGCGAAGGCGCGCATGCCGGCAAATACCGCATCGCCGGCACCAAGATCTATATCACCTGGGGCGAGCACGAACTGGCCGAGAACGTCATCCACCTCGTCCTCGCACGAACCCCAGGTGCACCTGCGGGCTCACGCGGCATCTCGCTGTTCATCGTGCCCAAGTATCATGTGAATGCCGATGGTTCGCTTGGAGAGCGCAACGATGTTCGGTGCGTCTCGATCGAGCACAAGCTCGGCATCAATGTCTCACCCACTTGCGTCATGTCCTATGGCGACAACAATGAATGCATCGGCGAGCTCGTCGGCCATGAGAACGAGGGACTCAAGGCGATGTTCACGATGATGAACTCGGCGCGCATCAATGTTGGCAGCCAAGGGGTCCAGATCGCGGAACGCGCGCTGCAGCAGGCCCGCGCCTATGCACGCGATCGGGTGCAATCCGCCCGCGCCGGATCGAACGACAAGACCCCCGTCCCGATCATCGAGCACCCGGACGTGCGCCGCATGATCCTGCGGATGCGTGCCCTCACTGAAGGATCACGCGCGCTGCTCTATTACACGGCCGGTCAGGTCGATCGTGGCTTGCTTGGGGACAAGGCCGCCCAGCAGCGCGCCGAACTGCTCGTGCCGCTGCTCAAGGCCTGGGGCACGGATGTCGGCTGCGAAGTTGCCAGCATCGGCGTGCAGGTCTTCGGCGGCATGGGTTTTGTTGAGGAAACCGGCGCGGCGCAGCACTATCGCGACGCGCGCATCGCACCGATCTACGAGGGAACCAATGGCATTCAGGCTGCCGACCTCGTGACGCGCAAGCTGGGCATGGAAAGCGGCGGCGTACTGCAGGCACTGATGGCCGAAATCATGGCCGAAATGCAGGACGTGCCGGAAGTCGCTGCGCTCGCCAAGGATGCCGCTGCCATCGGTGCATGGATGGCAAGCGCGGACGCCACTCTCGACGACCGGTTGGCTGGAAGCGTACCTTTCCTCACCATGTGCGCGGTCGCCGTCGCGGGCTGGCAGCTCGCCCGGCAAGCCCGTGCTTCCGGTTCCACCGAGAAGACTGCCGTGACCAAAGTGTTCAACCGCACCATCGCGCCCGAGGCGCGCGGGCTGGGCGCAGCGGCCATGGCAGGCGCTTCGCTGCTCTATGAGCTCGACAGCGCGGCGCTCACGCGGTGAGTGAACGCGATGCGGTGCTGCAGCGGATCGCCGAGGCGCTTGAGCGCCTTGGCCCGCCTGCGCCTGCCGCCACCGATTGGCTCGCGCATCCGGCCTATGTCTGGAGCGGGTCCGGCGGTCGCCCGGTCGATCCGCTGGAGGCCCCGCCGCTCGCGCTGATCAGCGGGGTCGATGCCCAGAAGTCAGCGGTCGCGGAAAACGTGAACCGGCTGGCGCAAGGGGCGGCGGCGCACGATATGCTGCTCTGGGGTGCACGCGGCATGGGCAAATCGGCGCTGATTCGCGCGGCCGTTCTTGCAGCGCAGCAGGCCTATCCGGGCCGCATCGCCCTGGTGCAGGCCGCGCCCGACGAAGGACTGGCCACGCTGCTCTCCGCGCTCCGCCAGACGGACCGCCAGTTCCTGATCCTGCTCGATGATCTCGGATTCGATGCCGATGATGCAAGCTCCGCCCGGCGCCTCCGCTCGTGGCTGGAGGGCGGCGTGGAGGCGCGCCCGGCCAACGTCCGGCTCGCGGTTACGTCAAACCGCCGCGCCATCGTTGAAAGGCACATGGCCGAGCAGGACGATCCCATCAATCCGCGCGACGTGGTAGACGATCGGCTCGCTCTGGCCGACCGGTTCGGGCTTTCGCTTGGCTTCCATGCTTGCTCGCAAGACGATTATCTCGCGATCATTGCCGGCTATTCAGCCCACTATGGGCTGGAATACGCCGCCGAGGATGCACTCGCCTGGTCCAAGCAGCGCGGCAGCCGTTCAGGCCGCGTCGCTTGGCAATTCGTCAACGAACTGGCCGGCCGCGCGGGCCGCAGCCTTTAACGCGGCGGATTCAATAGATCCGACGTCGTGCTTGGCCGCACGATATACTTCGTGTTTGCCTTCGGCGCAGGCGGCGGGGGGGTTGCGGCAATCTCGGTGATCGCCGCCGCAGGCGTCGCGCCCGGGGCCACGACCCGCCAGATCACCCCGCCAGTGTCATCACTTACCAGAAGTGCGCCGTCCTTCGCGAACGTCACCCAAGTCGGGCGGCCGTGCGCAGTGTTCTCCTTTGTGAGGAACCCGGTCAGGACCGGTACCGGAGGCATGGGAAGGGCATTGCCGTTGTTGTCAAACCGCACGAAGACCACATCATAGCCCGAAAGCGGCTTGCGGTTCCACGAGCCATGCCGCGCCACGAACGCACCGCTGGCAAAGCGCTCGCCCATCAGGTTGCCGCCGCGCGCGAAGGCCAGTCCCAGCGCAGCAACATGTGCGCCGAGGCCATATTCGGGCTTTCGGACATATTCGAGCAGGTACTCCGGCATGGGATCGGTCACCCGCCAATCGATGTTCTTCTTCCAGTAGGCCCAGGGCCAGCCGTATTGCGCGCCCAGCGGCACATTGGTCAGGTAATCGGGCACGAGGTCCGATCCCAACATGTCGCGCTCGTTGACCGTAGTCCAAAGCTCGCCGCTGCGCGGATTCCAGTCTAGCCCGTTGGGATTGCGCAGGCCCTCGGCATAAGTTCGCGAGCTGTGCTTGGTAAAATCGTACTCGTAGATCGCGGCACGGCCTTTCTCGATACCAAGCCCGCGTTCGCCGATATTCGAGGCAGAGCCGACCGTAACATAGAGCCGTGTGCCATCAGGGCTCGCCAGCAGATTGCGCGCCCAATGATTGCCACCACCGGGCAGGTCCATGAGCTTTTCAGGCTTGCCTTCCAGCGTGGTCTGCCCCGGCGTGAACGGCCACGAAACAACCCCATTGTGGTTGCCGACGTAAAGCCGCCCCTCGCGAAGCACCATGCCAAATGGCGAATCCAGCCCTGGATTGCTCATCACGAAGCGTTGGTCGGCCACCCCGTCGCCATTGGTGTCGCGCAACACCACGATTTTGTTGGGCGATGCTTCACCTGCCCCGGCCGCAGACATCAAGTATCCCATGACAAGCCCGGTGATACCGCCCGGTCCGCTTTCCTTCGGGCCGTTGGTCTCGGCTGCCAGCACATCGCCATTAGGCAGAACTGTAAGCGTGCGCGGGTGATCCAGTTTGTCGGCAAAGCGTGTCACCGTCAGCCCCTGCGCCGCCACGGGAGCCGCGCCGTCCGCCCAACCGATCGGCTTGGCGATACCTATTGTCGGAAACCATTGCGGCGCAGCTTCGGCCAGCTGCGGCTTGGGACCGGTGGTCTTGTCGAGGTCGAACTGGGCCTTGTCGCCGCGCAGCACCCAGACCGCAAAGAGGCCAAGAGCAACGATTGAGATGGTGAGCCCGATCAGGGCCTTGCGCATGGTGGTCATGATCCAGAACTTAGGAGCCGGACCCGCTTCCCGCAATGGCCCAATCCTGCAAGGCACGGTTTGAACTTGCTGGCGAAAGTTGCGCCACGCGACTTGGACGGCTCACCTTGCTATGAGGCAGGCCATGTACGATTTTACACCGACCCCGGGACAACCCAAATCCGCGCTTTACCGCGATCTGCTCGAAGCCGCGCTCGCGATCACCGAGGGCGAAACCGACGCCGTCGCGAATATGGCCAATTGCGCTGCGCTCCTCGCCGGTTTCCTCTCCGATCTCAATTGGTCGGGTTTCTACCGGATGATCGGCGACGAACTCGTGCTTGGCCCCTTTGCAGGGAGGCCTGCCTGCATTCGTATCGCTCTCGGCAAGGGTGTTTGCGGCGCTGCTGCGGCCACCGGCAAGACACAGCTCGTTGCGGACGTGCACGCCTTCCCCGGCCATATCGCCTGCGATGCCGCCAGCCGGTCTGAGCTCGTCGTACCGGTGCGGCGCGGAGGTGCGGTTATCGCGGTGATTGATCTCGACAGTCCGCTGCTGGCGCGCTTCGATGCCGAAGACGCGGCCGGGATCGAAGCGCTGGCCGCCGCCATCGCAGATCGCATCTGATCTGTTCGCCGCTGCGCCGTCCTAAGTTGGGCCGGGTTGTACCGATTCGGGTCAGGCGGAAAAGCGCACATAGTCTCGGGGTAAACCCCATGGTAAAGTTTGGGTTACTTCGCTGGCCCGATCCCGGGTCGGTGACAGCAACTCAGAGGATATCCATGGCCCACCCCCTCAACGGCCTGATCGCAACGGCTGTTCTGCTTGGCACACTGCTTCCCGGACTGGCGCAAGCCCAGCCGGTTGGCCCCGCTGGCACAACGGTCCCGGGGGTTTGGCAGGGCCGCTGGGAAGGCGGTGTTTGGCAGGGGCAGTGGACCCCGGCCAATCCGGCCTATGGCTACGTTCCGACCCCCTCGGGGGCTTATCCCGTACCAAGCGACCCGAACGAGGCTGCTTTGGCCGAGCGGTGCCGCGAGGACGGCCGCCAGGGCAGCAACGTTGGCGGCGCCTTGATCGGTGGCGTTGTTGGCGGGGTGATCGGCAACAGAGTC
>CANFIV010000060.1 GCA_947446935.1 Sphingomonadaceae bacterium
CGCCGCGCGGCCCGCACCGCCCGCGGCAGCGCGAGCAGCGAATCGCCGGTGAACACAAAGTCAGCAGCCTGCCGCCCGACATCGCTTGCGCTGCCGGGCGCGATCGAGGCATCGGCAGCTGCCAGCGCAGGGCCGTCGTTGATCCCGTCGCCCACCATCAGAACACGGCGGCCTCTGGCCTGCAGCCTCTCGATAGCCTCCTGCTTGTCCGCCGGCAGCGCGGCAGCCTGCCCGGTGAGGCCCGTCTCGCGCGCGGTCATCGCCACCGCCGCTGCATTGTCACCCGAAAGGATCGAAGCCTCGATGCCCAGCGCGGCCAGCTCCGCCAGCGCCTTGCGCGCGTCGGGCCGCAGCCGGTCGGCAAAGCCGATCACCCGCACCGGGCCTGCGCCGATCGCAAGTGCCGTCGCCGTTCCGCCGACAGAACCCGGCCGCCCGAGTGAAACCGCCAGCCCCTGCCAGAAGCCGGTAACCCCGCGCCCCGCCGTCTCGCGAACTTCCTCGATCTGTGCCGCACGCACACCGCGCGCGGCAAGCGCGAGCGCCAGCGCCTGCGACAGCGGATGGCGGCTGTGGCTTGCCAGCGCGAGCGCAATCGATGCTTCCTCTGGCGACATGGCTTCAAGCACCGCCGTATCGGGCACGGGCCGGCCCATCGTCAGCGAGCCAGTCTTGTCGAGCAGCACGCGGTCGACTTTGGCCAGCCGCTCCATTGCCGCGCCGTCTTTCACCATGATCCCCTGCCGCAGCATCGCTCCCGCCGCGACGACTTGCGCCACCGGAACCGCCAGCCCAAGCGCGCAAGGGCACGTGATGATCAGCACCGCGATCCCTACGACCAGCGCCTGGTGAAAACCAGCACCCGCGATCAGCCACCCTGCAAAGCTCAGCGCCGCCAGCGTGTGCACCGCCGGCGCATAGAGCCGCGCCGCGCGGTCGGCGATGCGCACATAGGCCGAGCGCACCTGCCCTGCCGCCTCCATCGCCTGCGCGATTTCGGCCAGCGCCGTGCCCGCACCCGCCGCTGTCACGATCACATCGACCGGCCCATCAAGATTGAGCATGCCCGCGAGCACGGGTTGCCCCGGCCCCGCCGGCACCGGAGCGGTCTCACCCGTCAGCATCGATTGGTCGAACCGGCTCGTGCCGGTGGCAACCTCGCCGTCCGCGGCCAGCCGCTCGCCTGCGGCCACGCGCATCAACATGCCGGGAGCCAGTGTGGCCGCGGCGGCCCAGCGCAACGCGCCATCCGCCTCGATGACCATCGCGCCGCTCGCCGCTTGCCGCAGCAGCGCCGCGACCCCGGCCCGCGCCCGGTCGCGCATCATCGCATCGAGCGCCCGGCCAGCGAGCAGGAACAGGAGCAGCATCAAGGTGCCATCGAACCAGGCCTCTTTGCCGCCGGTCAGCGTCTCGTAGAAAGAAAGCCCCGTCGCCAGCGTTACACCGATGGAAATCGGGACATCCATATTGGTACGCCCGCGCCGCAGCGCGCCCGCCGCCGAGCGGAAGAACGGTTGCCCCGCATAAAAGATCGCGGGCACCCCGATCAGCGCCGATAGCCAGTGGAACAGATCACGCGTGCTGCCATCCGCGCCCGACCAGACGCTAACCGAAAGCAGCATCACGTTCATGCAGGCAAAGCCCGCGACAGCCAGCGGCGCGAGCAGCGGGCGCACGGCCGAGGCCGGCTCCTCGCTTTCCTCGCGCGGCTGGGCGGCAAAGCCCACGCCGGCCAGTGCCGCGACCAGTTCAGGAATTTCGGCGCTTGTAGAATGCATCACCTCGATGCTGCGCGCCGTCAGGTTCGCGCGCGCCGAAACGACACCGGGCACCGCTGCCAACGCGCGCTCGACTTTGCCCATGCAGCCGGCGCAGTGCATCGCAGGCACCGCCAGCACGCTGCGGCTCGTTGCAGCCGTAAACTTCGGCGCAGGGATCACAGAGCGTCCCTTTCCGCGTGCCACACGTGCCCGCCGCTCCGCACAACCACCGCGACATGCCAGCGCCCCGCAGCCAGCAGCGCTTCATATACCCCGGGTGCCACCTCCTTCGGCGCCAGCATGGCGGAGGGCATCCTTGCCCCTAGCGGATGGTCCGCCTGCGCGCTCACTGCGGCCCCGCGCAATGGCGCGCCGCTCGCATCCGACAGCGTGAAGCGCGCGCTGCCATCAGCCCCGCGCGCCAGATCGAGCTTCCAACCCAAGGCTTGATCGGCTTTGGCCGCACCAAGCATGCGATTGAATCCCTGGCTCGCGACATAGGAGTTCTCGACGACCACCCCGCTGAAGGTCGAGACTGCGAGGTCTGCCAGCAGCACATTGACCGCAATCACGACCCCGAAGAAGCCGACCATCACGAATGCCATATGCTTGCCGGTGAACAGCCCGGACGCGGTTGCAAGACGGGTCATCACTCGCTCTCCTCATGCTCGTGTTCGGTTTCAGGGGCCATGAACTGCGTCTCGCGCCGCACCGCACCGCCCTCGCGGTCGGTCGCCCGGGCGACCAGTGTGAAGTCCTGCGACCGCGCATGGTCGCCCGGCACCACAGCATAGAGCCGCACATGGCGGGTGCTGTCGGCGGGCACCGTGACCGCGATCTCGCCCCGCGCCTCGGTCGGTGCCATCTCGTCGGAATAGAGCGACACGCCGCCAAGTCCTTCGGCCGCAATCCGCAGCGTGCGTGGCCGGTCCTGCATATTGCGCAAGTTCACCGTGAAGGCATTGCGCACCGCGCCGCCCGAAAGCTGCACGAATTCGGGATTGCGCTCGCGCGCCACCGACAGCGTCAGCCGCTCGCGCGCGCCCAGCATGAACAGCAGCGCAAGGCCAATCCCGCCCCAGATGGTGAAATAGGCGATCATCCGCGGGCGAAGCAGCACCTTCAAGGCGCTGCGCGCAGGCAGACCTTTCGTCTCCAGATCGGCATCAACCAACGTGCAATAATCAATCAGCCCGCGCGGCCGCCCGACCGAGGCCATCGCCTTGTCGCAGGCATCGATGCACAGCGCGCAAGTGATGCAGCCGATCTGCGCGCCCTCGCGGATGTCGATTCCCGTGGGGCACACTGCCACGCACTGTTTGCAATCGATGCAATCGCCCAGCGGTGTCGCAGCGCCTTTCGCTTCCTTCAAGGACCCGCGCGGCTCGCCCCGCCAGTCCTTGTAGGTGACGATGAGCGAGTTCTCGTCCAGCATCGCGGTCTGGATACGCGGCCAGGGGCACATGTAGATGCACACCTGCTCGCGCATGAATCCGCCAAGCCAGAAGGTCGTGAACGTGAGAATGCCGGTACACGCATAGGCCACAGGCGCTGCCGTGCCGGTCCAGAATTCGCGCTGCAATGTGGGCGCATCGGCGAAATAGAAAATCCACGCGCCCCCGGTCACGAAAGCGATGCCGAGGTAGACGCTCCACTTGAACGCGCGCCGCACGATTTTCGCCGCCCGCCAAGGTGCGGCCTGAAGGCGCAGCTGCGCATTGCGGTCGCCATCGATCAGCCGATCGACATGCTGATAGAGGTCGGTCCACACCGTCTGCGGGCAAGCATAACCGCACCAAGCCCGTCCCACCGCACTGGTCACCAGGAACAGGCCGATCCCTGCCATGATGAGCATCCCCGCGACGAAGTAGAACTCCTGCGGCCAGATCTCGATGGCGAACATGTAGAACCGGCGGTGCGCCAGATCGACCAACACCGCCTGGTTCGGCGCATAGGGGCCCCGGTCCCAGCGCAGCCACGGCGTGCCCCAGTAAATCGCCAGACACACCGCCATGACCAGCCATTTGAACCGGCGGAATGGCCCATCGGTCTTCTTGGGGAACACGGCGGTGCGCTTGGCATAGAGCGGCGCGGCCTTGATAGGTTCCAAAGCGTTCATGACATCACTGCGCGGCAACCGGAGCAGGAGCCGCCGGCGCTGATGCTGCAGGTGCAGCCTCACCGCCGCCCAGCGAATGGACGTAGACCGCGAGCATCTTGATCGTCACCGGATCAAGCCGCCCGCCCCAAGCCGGCATCACGCCGCCATGGGCATTGACGACCGTGTTCGTGAGCGCGGCCCGGTCGCCACCATAGAGCCAGATACGGTCGGTCAGCCGCGGTGCGCCGACGGTGCGGTTGCCCTCGCCGCCCGCGCCGTGGCACACGGCGCAGTTGTTGGCGAAGATCACAGCGCCGCGCGTCGATGCCGCGCCCGCCGGGTCCTGCTTGCTGATCAGGCGCACGTAGCTCACCACGTCCTGCACTTGGGCTGGCGTCAATATGCCGTCCCGCCCGAACGAAGGCATCTGGCTTGCGCGCGTGGCGTCGTCGCCGGGCTGGCGGATGCCGTGGAGCAAGGTCTGCTGGATCGTGGCGAGATCGCCGCCCCACAACCAGTCGTCGTCATTGAGGTTGGGATAGCCCTTCCCGCCTGCCGCGCCGGAACCATGGCATTGCACGCAGTTCACCTTGAACGCCGCATGCCCGCCTTCGATGGCGGCGCGCTGCAGCGCGGGATTGCTCGCCAGTGTCTCGATCGGCGCGGCCGCGATGGCAGCGTGCAAAGCCTGATGGCGGGCTTGCTCTTCCGATATCTCGTGCGCCAATGCGCCGCGGCTGGTCCAGCCGAGCGTACCCGTGCTTGCCGAGTGCAGCATCGGAATCGCCGGGTAGAGCACAACATAGACCAGCGCGAACACGATCGTCGCGTAGAAGGTCCACAGCCACCAGCGCGGCAGAGGGGTATCGAGTTCCTCGATCCCGTCCCACTCGTGGCCGACCATGGGCGTGCCCGTCGCCTGATCGATCACTTTGTGCCCCCCATCGGGGCCATGGGCACCAACCTTGTTATTGGTCATCGGTTTCATCCTCGAAGATCGAGAGGGCCGCATCCTGGGTGATCGCGCTCGCGCCGGGCCGGAAGGGCCAGAGGCACAGCACCAGGAATACCAGTGCCATCACCATGAGCCCCCAGCTGTCGGCCAGATGGCGAAGCAGGTCGTACGTGGAGTGCGTGGAGAGCAGGAACAGGTTCGTCACCGGCCCTTCTCCTTGGCAAGGTGCTCCTGCGCTGCCGGCGCGTTCACATCCACCATGGTGCCCAGCACCTGCAGGTAGGCGATCAGCGCGTCCATTTCGGTGAGCCGCTTGGGATCACCGTCAAAATCGCGGACCAACGCCTTGGGATAATGCTTCAGGAACGCCGCGTGATCGGCATCGGGATCGGCCTGCGCCTTCAGGTCGTCGTTGGCGGCAGCGATTTCGTCCTTGGTATAAGGCACGCCGACCCGCTCCAACGTCTGCAGCGCGGCGGTCATGTCGCCCTGATTGAGATCCTGCTCCTTCAGGAACCCGTAAGTCGGCATGATCGATTCCGGCACGACAGAGCGCGGATCGGTCAGATGCTGGACATGCCACTCATCCGAATACTTGCCGCCCACGCGCGCCAGATCGGGTCCGGTGCGCTTCGAGCCCCACTGGAACGGATGGTCATACATCGATTCCGCCGCGAGGCTGTAGTGACCATAGCGTTCGACCTCGTCGCGAAACGGACGGATCATCTGGCTGTGGCAGACGTAGCAGCCCTCGCGAACAAAGATGTCGCGCCCGGCCTGCTCGAGCGGGGTGTAGGGGCGCATCCCCTCCACCTTCTCGATCGTGTTGTCGATCCAGAACAGCGGCGCGATCTCGACGATCCCGCCCACCGTCACCGCTGCGAACGCGAGCACCGCCAGCAGAGTGACATTGCGCTCAAGTTTGCGGTGACGTTCCATGAAAGTTGTTGCCATGTCGGTATCTCCTTTCAGGCGGGGTCAGTGGGCGGCTGCGGCGGAGAGCGGCACGTCGCGCGCCGGGTCGAAAGCCGCGCCGTGGAGCGGGGCTTCCTCGCGGCTGTGCCCCAGGATCGTGCGCCAGATATTGGTGGTCATCACCACTGCGCCCGAAAGGTAGAGCAGCCCGCCCAGCACACGCAGTGCGTACATCGGGTGGAGCGCGGCAACCGTATCGGCGAACGAGTTCACCAAGTACCCGTCAGCCCCGTATTCGCGCCACATCAACCCCTGGGTGAGCCCGGCTACCCACATCGCGGCGGTGTAGAAAACGATCCCCAGCGTCGCGAGCCAGAAGTGCCAGTTCACCATGCGCAGGCTGTAGAGGCGCGTGCGGCCCCAGAGGCGCGGCGTCATGTAGTAAAGGCAGCTGAAGGTGATCATGCCGTTCCAGCCAAGCGCGCCCGAGTGGACATGGCCGATGGTCCAGTCCGTGTAGTGCGAGAGCGAGTTGACGCTCTTGATGCTCATCATCGGGCCTTCGAAGGTGCTCATGCCATAGAACGCGAGCGCGAGGACCATCATGCGCAGGATCGGATCGGTGCGGATCTTGTCCCAGGCGCCGTTGAGCGTCATCAGACCGTTGATCATCCCGCCCCAGCTCGGCATCCACAGCATGACCGAGAAGACCATGCCCAGCGTCTGCGCCCAATCGGGCAACGCGGTGTAGTGGAGGTGGTGCGGACCCGCCCAGATATAGAGGAAGATCAGCGCCCAGAAGTGGATGATCGAGAGCCGGTAGGAATAGATCGGCCGCTCGGCCTGCTTCGGCACGAAATAGTACATCATCGCGAGGAAGCCGGCGGTGAGGAAGAACCCGACCGCGTTGTGGCCATACCACCACTGCACCAGCGCGCCCTGCACCCCGCCGAACAGCGGGTAGCTGCGCGAACCGAACCAGCTCACCGGCACGTTGATATTGTTGACGAGGTGAAGCATCGCCACGGTCAGGATGAAGGCGAGATAGAACCAGTTGGCGACGTAGATGTGCGGTTCAGAACGCTTCAGCAGCGTGCCGACAAAGACCGCGAGGTAGCTCACCCAAACGACCGTCAGCCAAAGGTCGACGTACCATTCCGGTTCGGCGTATTCCTTGCCCTGCGTAATGCCCATGAGGTAGCCGGTGGCCGCCAGCACGATGAACAGTTGGTAGCCCCAGAACACGAACTTCGCGAGGCCGGGGAAGGCCAGCCGCGCGCGGCAAGTGCGCTGCACCACATAGAATGATGTCGCGATCAGCGCGTTGCCGCCGAAGGCGAAGATCACCGCCGAAGTGTGCAGCGGTCGCAGGCGACCGAAGTTGATCCATTGCAGCCCCAGGTTCATCTGCGGCCAGGCCAGTTCGAGCGCAATGTAGAGCCCCGCAAGGAAGCCCGCCATGCCCCAGAAAACCGTGGCAATCACGCCCAGCCGGATCAAGTCGTCGTCATAGCGCCCCGGATCGGGCGCATGGATCGCGGCGTTTAGATCCACTCCGCGCAACGTGACGACGAGCCCGATCACCGCAGCTAGGCCGCAGATCATCATGTGAACGGCAAAGCCGCTATCGACTGACAGTGCGGTAGCAATCACCGCAAAGAGCAGCGCGCCAAGCCAGATACCAGATCGCGCGAGAACTAAGTCCATGGACCATCCCTTCCATGCAAGATGTGATGATGCCCCTGCCCGGCATTGGCACCTGCAACATTGACCCCAGTCAATTTCGCGCATGCGTTCGCAAACACCGGCACAAGCAGCGTTTTATGCATGTGCCTTTTCGGTTAACGCACGCGGGCAATTTGCGTTCCATCAATGTTTGATGATTGCGCCTGCTTCATTGGGCACTGGCGCTGCGAGGCTAAGGCAGTTCTGCAAGGGGCAGGACACCCGCAGTAACAGGAGCTTGGCTCATGAAAAAAATCCTCGGCCTAGCCATGGGCGCTGCACTGCTCGCTCCCATTCCCGCTTTCGCCGGTTCGCCTGATGGTCACTGGCAGGTCAAAGTGCTTGGCTCGGCCGTTTTGCCCGATGGCAAGATCA
>CANFIV010000061.1 GCA_947446935.1 Sphingomonadaceae bacterium
ATTCTCGGCGAGGAGCTGGAAGCTGCGCGGGAAGGCGGTTTCGCCGGCATGGCTCACCACATAATCGGCCAGCTTGCCGCCGTTGAGTGCCTTGTATTCCTCCACCAGCGAAGCGCCTGCTGCTTCCCATGCGCAGGCTTCTACCGCGTCTTCGGGCACCGTGGTGTAGAGATCGGCGAAGCGCGGGTCCTTGCGGTTGATCGCGCCGACTGCGCCTTGCTGGCCGGTGATGAACGCGGCGCGGTCCGGGCTGGAGACAAGGCCCGTGACTTGCAGGCCGGTGCGCACCGAGGAGCGCAGGGCATCGAGCCCGGTGCCGGTGGCAGCGCCTTCCACAAACAGCGTGCGGCCCGGCGCGATCTGCAGCGTGGTGAACAGGCAGCGCGAGATCGTGCCGAGATTGAGCACATAGCTGCCCGCCTGCTCCAGCGTCAGGTTCGGCGGAACCTTGTGCATCTGCGGTGCCTGCACGGTGAGGAACTGCGCGTGGCTGCCGGTCTCGGTCTCGTAGCCCTGGATAGAGAAGTCCGCGAACATCGGATCGTTGCCAACGGCCGGCGAAAGCAGATCGTTGGTGCCCGAATAGACCGTGACGAGATCGCCGACCTTGACCCGGCCCTCGGCGCGCGTCTCGCTGCCGAGCGCGGCAACGAGCGCGATGCCGCCCGAGCCGGTGATCTGCACGTCTTCCTCGTGGCTATCGAACGGCGACACGGGAATGCCGGTCAGCGCCCAGATATCGTTGAAGTTGACCTCGCTGGTCAGCATGTAGAGCAGCGCTTCGTTGGGCGCGGGCTCAGGCACTTTGACGATCAACTCACGCTCGTGCGTCGCGGGCGGGCCGAAGCGCGGTGCGCCGGTATCGGGATCGCGTGCGATACCGAACGCATATTGCCACTCCGGGATTGCAGTGACGCCGGGATAGAACGGGGCGCCGACGGGGAGCAGATCGCCGCTGACTTCCAGAGCTTCCCCGCGCGGCCCGTGCTCGCTGTCGATCCACAGACCGTCGCGCCGCACCGGGAGCGGCGGGCTGACTTTGTCCATGAACTGGCGGATGCCAGTCTTGCCGCCTTCGGGATCGATAATGGCTTCGGCGAAGAGCGCCGCCTCACGGGCAATGCCAGCGGACATGCCTTGTGCAAGGCCAGTGCGCACTGCATCGAGCGCCCGCGCGCCTGCCGTGCCGCGTCCTGCCCAATCGAGCTGGCGCAGGATGCGCTGGAGGAAATCGTCCTGCAGGACAGAATCCAGATCGACGGAAGACGCCTTTTCCCACTCGGCGGTAGCAGCTTCGCGCGCTGCAAACGCCTGCCCAAGCGGGCTCGCGTCACCGCGCTTCACCCAATCGCGCACCAGCGCATGGGCTTCGGTCAGCGCATCTCGGCTGCCATCGGCCAGCGCATCGACCAGGCCGATTCCGCTCGCCTTTGCTGCATCTATGCTGCGCCCGCCAAGGATCAGATCAAGCGCATCGCGCACACCTTCCGCGCCGTGCTTGTCTGCCAGCAGACGCGGCAAGCGCTGCGTACCGCCATAGCCGGGAAGCAGGCGAAGGCGGATCTCCGGCTGGCCAAAGCGCGCGGTGGTTTCGGCCACGCGGTAGTGGCACGCGAGCGCAAATTCCATGCCGCCGCCCAGCGCCACGCCTTGCACCGCTGCCATACACGGTTTGCCCATCGTCTCGATCTTGCGGAAGGCAAGCTGCGCGTTGTTCGGCAGCACCATCGCCTCATCGAAGGAATGGATCTCCTCCAGCATCTGCCGAATATCCGCGCCCGCGACGAATGAAGCGGTGCCTTCGCCGGTGAAGACTACCGCGACGACGTCATCCTTGCGCGCCAAGTGCTCTACCACGATCACCAGTTCGTCGATCGCGCGTTCATTCAGCGCGTTTACCGGCGGATTGGTGACGGTAACGGTCGCGACACGCTTGCCGGGCGCAACGGCGTTGTACTGGATCAGGAAGTAGCGGTAGCGCTCGAACAGCGATTGTTCCTCACTCAGGCGCTGCTGGCGCTGCCAAGCGTCAATCGCGGTCTTGAGTTCGGTCAGGCTTTCCGGGTTGCGCAAGGTGGTGACGTCACCCAGATCGCCACCTTCTACCAGTGCGCGGACCATGCGGCGCATGTATTTGCCCGAGCGGGTTTCGGGGAACTGGCTGACCTCGATGAAATCAGCCGGCACCGCAACCGCGCCCTTTTCGGTGCGCACGAGATTGAACAGCCGCTGGCGGTCCTCCTCGGTCAGCTTGCGTCCCGCGACCGGCACGACGAAGGCGAGCGGAGTCAGCCCCTTCTCGCGGTGTGGCGCCCCGACGACGAGGACGTTGCCAACCGGCGAATCCGGATCGAGCGTCTTGTCGCGCAGCACCGCGCCTTCAATCTCCTCGGTGCCCATGCGGTGACCCGAGACGTTGATGACGTCGTCCGAGCGCCCGTGGAACGAGAACGAGCCATCCTCATGGGCGATGGCGAAATCGCCCTGTGTATAGGCCCATGCACCTTGCCAGCGGCCCCAATAGCCGCTTTCCCAGCGCCCGGCATCGCCCTTCCAGTCGCCGACCACGCTGCCGTTTTCGACGCGGAAATTCTCCACGTCACCCCAGATGGTGCGTGCGAGATAGGGGTAGGGGGCAGCGATGACGATCTCGCCCTTCTCGCCCGGCTCAGCCCGGCGCCATGCGATCCCACCGCCGCCAGCGCGTGAGAACGGCGCAGTGCCGGGGATCGCCGTCTCATCTTCCACCCAGACGTCGCCGACGATCCACGGCAGCGGATAGGCATGGGCATCGGCTTTCAGCGGGAAATCGGCGTTGCCGTAGAAATGGGTCCAGGCAATGCCGCCGTGCTCGGTTGCCCAGTAGCTGTTGATGTATTGCGGCGTCACGTGCTCCATGCCGAAGGCCTGCACGGAAGGCGAGGTCGGCTCGGCGCAGAACGTCGCAACCCGCAGGCTCGCCATGCTGTAGCGCTGCACGTCCGCAAGGTTCGAGGGATCGGACATGATCGACTTGAGGAAGGTGACGCCCGCCTTGAAGATCGTGATGTTGTGCCGTTCGATCATCGAGGCGAAGCGGCCCGCATGCGGGAACACGGGCGAACCTTCGGATACGACCGTGGTGACACGCGAGAGCAGCGCGGCGGAGATCTGATAGCTTTGCCCGGTGATCCAGCCCGGATCGGCGACGACGAAGATCGTGTCACCCGGCCGCGCATCGAAGGCGACTTGCATCGATTGCGCGATGCCCGCCGTGTAGCCGCCATGAACGTGGACAATGCCCTTGGGCTTGCCGGTGGAACCCGAGGTGTAGATGAAGAACAGCGGGTAATCCGCATCGACGGGCAGTGGCTTTGAGCTGGCCCAGATCGCGCGGACGAATTCGGCGTCGGACAGGCCAAGCAGCGCTTCTTCACTAGCGACGCCCGCGTTGGAGAGGATGGTCTCCAGCGCCGCGTCGGTCAGTTCATGGCTCCAGCGATCGCGCTCGCTGCGCCAGACGATATCCGGCTGCGCGGTGTGGCGCACCACGATCACGGTATCGACGCGCGGCGGCAGCGTAACGAGGCTTGAGGCGATGGCGAGGCGCACGCGTGCAGCGTCGCTGGCGGCGATACGGCCCGCTTCGCCCAGCTTGATCAGCGCGCGGCCAACGCCGCGCATCACGTCCGAGCGTTCGACAGTGACCTCGCCCGCCAGCGTTTCGGCGACCGTGGCCTGAATAACCGCCGCATCAGCCGCATCCAGGCCGAGATCGGTTGCCGCCAACACGGCCAGCGCAGTGGCGACAGGCACGTAGTTGTCGAGCGCCGGATCGGTGTAGGCGGTCTTGAACGCGGCAACTTGCGCGTTGCGGTAGCTGCCATCGGAGGTGACGATCACGCGCGCGCCGGCATCGGCGATGCGGTCTGAAAGGGTCTTGTCGCTGAAACCGCCGAACACCGCAGTGTAGACAATGCCCAGCCGCTTGGCTGCTTCGGTCCAGAAGATCTGCGGCACAATGCTTGGCATGTTGAGCGCGATGCGATCGCCCGCCTTCAGCCCCAGCGCTTCGAGCGCAACCGCGCACTTGGTGACCTCGAGCATAAGCCGCTTGCGCGAGACGGTGAAGGTATCGACCGGAGCACCGCGCCCGCCGTCAGCCGCCATGTCCCAGCGGTCGCCTTCGAAGATCAGCGCGGCTTCCTCGCCATGGCCGGCGAGTACGTGACGGTCGATCTCGTTGAATGCGGCATTCGTGCGCCCGCCTGTGAACCAGCGCCAGTGCGGCGGGCTGGAGGCGTCGAAGGCCTTGGTCCACGGAGCAAAGTCGGCTGGCAGATCAAGGGTAAGCGGGGTGCCGTTCGCGGCGTCCCAGCCGGTCCATGAACCGGTCGAATCCTGACTCAGCCAAGCACCAGCCGCGCCTTGATCCGACAAAAACCAGTGAATGCGCTGCGCAGCAATTTTGCCGTGGAATGCACCGGGATCGGCCAAGGCGGCCGCGCGCATGGCATTCCAATCAGCCCGCGTGCGCACGGGATTGACGGAGGCCGTCGGGGCCGCAACTGACGTAGGACCTCCGGTCATGCCCGAATCGCCTCTCCTTGTGTTTATCTCCTTAGTGAGCCTGAACATTTGGTTCTTGGCAATATCATGTGCGATCACGCGGAATCTGGCTCAATCGGCCCCGTCTAGTGCCGGGCTGAATTATTGTTTGTTTCCTGCATGATCAGAAGATTTGGAGCATAGCCGCTAAAGCGAGCTGAAAAAGGGCACTTTTGAACCGAATCGGCTTTTGGGAATTGGGGCATCATTTATTGGATCGGAATGTTATCCACAGGATAACTTGGCGTTTTCACAAGCGTGAACCGCGAGATTTGACCCTCATTGCGCACCATATGTGCTGCGTGACGCTCAAAATATTGCCGATACGGTTATAAAGCCAATGAACCACATGCACCAAAGGGCAATGCGATCCTTGCCCAATCAGCTTCTCAAATCGTTCTTTCAATCGCTGGGCCAAGAAGCGACCCAAGTGACCGGCCTGTCGGGAATTGCGCCCGTCCGGTTCCCGGACGGGCCTCCCCGATCAGGCCGCTCGCCGCATTCGTTTAGAACTTTGCGCCAACGGTCACACCGTACATGCGCGGATTGCCGATGTGGTTGTAGTCGAAGCCGAAGCCTGCAAGCAGGTCGATCCGCGATGTGAAATAGAACTTGTTGCCCAGATTGCGTGCCCAGACCGAAGCGTTGAACCTGCCGTCGGGGCTGTCCCAATCGATGTGGCCGCCAAACAGCGCGTAGGATTGCTGCCGCAGGCGCGGAATGTTGAGCGTCTCGAAGAACTGGCTCGACTGGTAGGACAGTTCGGGATGGACCGAGATCGATCCGAACCCGCCTTGCAGCAGCGTGGCGTCGATGCTGGCATTGAAAGTCAGCGTAGGCGCGTTGGAAAGGCGGTGGCCGCTCACATCCACGCCGCTCACGATGCCGCTCTTGATCTTGGTGGAGAGCAGACCCATCCCCGCATGCAGCGTGACCTTGTCGGTCGCCCGCACGGTCAGTTCCGCCTCGGCGCCGTAGAGCGTCGATTTGGGGATATTGAGAAGCTGCTGCGCCGCCGTGTTGGGATCAACGTTGATGAACTGCTGGTTTTTGTAGTTGTAGTAGAACCCGGCCATGTTCAGCGTGATGCGGCGATCCCAGAACTGGGTCTTCGCGCCGGCTTCGAAGGATGTAACCTCTTCCGCCTTTGCCACCGAAAGCTCCACAGGCGCGAAGAAGGCCTGTGCGTTGAAGCTTGGTGCGCGGTAGCCGCGGCTCACACTGGCATAGAGCAGGTCACCGCTCGCGAGCTTGTAGTCGAGCCCGATCTTGCCCGAGACGTTGTCTTTTTTGAAGCCGAGGTTGGACAGCGGGATGAGGTTGGTGACGAACACGTTGTCGTATCCGTACGCATCGGCCGAAAATCCGGTCTGTTCGCCCTTATCATGGGTATAGCGAAGACCGCCGCGCAAAGTTATCGCGTCCGAGACCTTGTACTTGAGATCGGTGTAGACGGCGAAGCTCTTCTTAACCTGATCGAACTGGTTTTGGATTTTGCAGGCTGCGGGAAGCCCGGCAGCGCAGTCCGCAGCGGTGATTTGGCCATCACCGTTGACGTCGTTGTCTGTAAGGATTTCCAAAGCAGTCCGGTTGAAGACTTTTTCGCGGTTGTAATAGACGCCGAGGATAAAATCGAACGGCCCGCCAGTGTTGCTCGTCAGGCGCAAGTCCTGCGCGAACTGGCTGGCCTTGTCGTAGTAGGGCACTTCGAGCAAGCGGGAGGCGGTGCCGTCGGTGTCTTCCTTGAAGAACAGCGTACCCTTGTCGTAACTGGTAATGCTGGTCAGCGCGAGCGTGTCGCTCACGTCTATGTTGGCGGTAAAGGCCACCGATGTGGTCACGGCCCGGCGCTTTTGTGCGACGTCCGATGCGATCTGCCACTTTGTAAGGCCGAGGCGGTTGGTCGCTTCAGGCTGCGCGAAGATACCGTAGTTCTGCGGGCCCTGGAAGCTGTGGGACGCACGCAGGGTAAGCTTGACGCCATCCATAGGTTCATACTTCAGCGTGCCGCGAATGGCCCATTCCTTGGTGCTGGCAAGGTCCGGTACGCCCGGCACCACATTCTTGAACCAGCCATCGGCGTTGGCAAAGGTGCCCGCCACGCGCAGCGCGGCCTTGTCGCCCAGCGGCACGTTGACTGCGCCGCTCAGGTCGACCCGGTTGTAGTTGCCATAGCCCGCGTTGATGTAGCCGCTGGTTTCGCCCAGCTTGGCATCGCGGCTGATCAGGTTGACCGCGCCGCCGGTGGTGTTCTTGCCATAGAGCGTTCCCTGCGGCCCGCGCAGCACTTCAACGCGCTCAAGGTCGAACATCGCAACGCCGAGGAAGGCGAAGTTGCCCTTGTAAACCTCGTCGTAATACGTCGCGACCGGGCTCGATTGGTTGAGGCTGTAGTCCGACATCGAAACGCCGCGCAGAGCGAAGATCGGCGTGTTGTCGCCGACGGTCGAACTGATCTGAAGATTGGCAACCTTGGTCACGAGGCTGTCGACATTGGTGATGCGGGCTCTGGCCAGCGCATCGCCGCCGATGGCCGAAATCGAGATCGGCACGGCCTGGAGGTTCTCCGACCGCTTGGCTGCGGTGACGACGATCTCCCCGGTGTCCGGGGTTTCCGCAGCTGCCGTGGTCTGGGGTGCGGTCTGTGCATGGGCCGGTTGCACCAGCAGCAGAGAGGCCAGAGCGGCGCTGCTCAGATAGGATGTCCTCATGGAAAGTCCCTCACTTCTTGGAAAATTGCGTGCTTATGCCGTTTATTCGGGTGCGGTCTTGGCAAAACCGGCCACTAGACGCGCTCTTATGGCGGCGCGTTCGAGACGTAGCGGATTTTGGCGAAGTCGTCCTATTTCGTCTGCGGTGTATGGGCGGAAACCGGCGGGTACATGCGCGGCATCGAACCGTGTGATGGTCCAATTGACCAGATTGGCCAGCCGGTCGTCGGGCAGGTTGACCGTTGCCACGCCGGGTACACGACCGATAAACTCGCGGCCGCCGGGCACGGTCAGGAATTTGGCGACCACGCCGCGCATCGGCGGGTTCGAATGGTCATCCCCGCTGCCGTCCGGGCGGTGGCAGCCCTGGCATTTGAGCTGGTAGTCGGTTCGCGCCTGTGTCGCATCGGAAACGCCGGGAATTGCTTGCTCGCTCGCCCGTGCTGCCACGCCCACCACGCCTGCCATAAGGGCGAGACCGAGCGGGAACGCA
>CANFIV010000062.1 GCA_947446935.1 Sphingomonadaceae bacterium
GGCGAGCTGGCATCCACCGGTTTGCCCGACTGGGTCGCGCCGATGCGACAATCCGCCTCGGCCCGCAGCAGCGTATCGATGCTCAGGTCCTGGACCTGATTGTCGAGCCGCACACGGAAGTAATCGACCGAGATGTCGATATTGCGGATCGGCGCGAACACGATCCCGGCATTGAGAGACTTGCTCGTCTCTGGCCGCAGCGCGCGGTTGCCGTTCCTGTTCGCGACGATGCCGGTATCGGCATAGCTGCAATCGCCGATGTCGGTATCAGGTTCTTGCGTGCGGCACAGATAGTAGTCGTTGGCCGACGGGTGGGTGTTGCCCGGGCCGGTGAAGACATAGTGCAAGTCCGGCGCGCGGAAGCCCGTGCCATAGGCAGCGCGCAGCAGCAGCGACTGCATGGGGCGCAGCTCCGCCCCGGCGTTGTAGGTGAACTTGCCGATGCTGCTTCCAGCGAAGCCAAAGTGATCGTAGCGCCCGGCTCCCGAAAGCTCGAGGAACCTTGTGACCGGCACGCGCAGTTCACCGCCCAGCGCCCAGTGCGTGCGCGTACCCTTCCCGGCGCTGTCCTTGAGGCCATAGTAGTAGTTGGTCAGCGCGAGTGGATCGGGCTTCAGGTCGTAGCCTTGCTTGCCTGCTTCTCCGACCACGGCGACGCCGACAGGTCCAGCCGGAAGCTGGAACAAAGCGCTGTTCGTCAGCGTTGCTGAAAAATTGTCGTTCCAGCTACGCGGGTTGTAGACGCTGTAGACCGCGATGCTGTCGTATTCCGCGCGGGTCAGCGGCTTGTAGAGCCGGGCCGGATCGGCGTTGAAGATAGGATAGCCGCTAGCCTCGTCGACCCCAAGCTGCTTGCCCAGGAACAGGGTATTGGCCTTGGCGGCGATGACTTCGGGGAACTTGACGACCGACTTGTATTCGCTGTGATTGAACGCAAGCTCATAGCTCCAGCGCTTTAACGTGCCCTTGACCCCGGGCGTCACGCTGAAAGTCTGCTGGCGGTTGCGCGTCATCGTGTTGCGGAAGCCGCCCGATTCTTCGGGCGTAAACTGCCGCGACCAATCATCAAGTCCACCGCTGAAGGCGTTGTAAAACGTGGAGTCGTTGCTGCCATTGGCATCCTCGTACGACCATTTCATCACATCGCGCATCAACTCGACGCGGCTGATCCCGTACTGGGCATCCAGGAACAGGTTGGCCTGATCCGAAAGATCGAGTCCGGCGGACAGGAAGGTGTTGACCCCCTCGCGCCGCGAGGTGATCGTGCCGTAGCCGATCGAGGTATTGCTGCCGCAAAAGTAGCCCGGACCGTAGTCTCCGAGGGCGTCATCATAGGCGCCATAGCGGGGGCGCGAGGCGTAATACGTCGAACCGCCGTTCAGGCCCGAAAGCCCATCGCAAGTCGCCTTGCCGGGATCGACATATTCGTCCGCATCGGGATTGTAGCGCAGGAAAACGCGGCGGGCGAGCGGCGAGCCGGTCGTGGGATTGTCTGCCGTGCTGTCCTGAATTCCGCGCTGATAAGCCCAGAGCGGCAGTTGCTTCTGATACTCGATGCCGCCGACAATGTGGAAATCGCCCGCCGACACGCCGCCGGTCGCGGTGAAGCGGTGCGAGGCACCGCCGCCCTGCTCGGTATTGCCATAGCGATAGTCGAGCGTCAGCCCATCCACGGTCTTGTTAAGCTTGAAGTTGATCACCCCGGCGATGGCGTCAGAGCCGTAGATGGCCGAAGCGCTGCCGCTCAGGACTTCGATCTGATCGATTAGGCCGACCGGGATATTGGAGATATCAGTGAAGTTGCTGCGGCCCTGAAATGGCAACGGGAAATCGGCGATGCGGCGGCCGTTGACGAGGACCAATGTATGGTTGGGGCCAAGCCCGCGTAGATCGACCTGCTGCGCCCCCGGAGTGAAGCTGGCACCGCTGAACGACTGCTGACTTTGCGTTTCGCCGCCGTTCTGTGTGAGCGCGCGAAGGATATCGGGGACTGTGGCATAGCCGCTGTCGCGGATCGACTGCGCGGTGATGACTGTGACCGGCGCGGGGCCTTCCTTCATGACGCGGGGAATGCGCGAGCCGGTTACGATGATGTCGGTGGCCGCAGGTGCGGGTTCAGCCGGTGCGACGGCCTGATCCTGCTGAGCCAACGCCGCTCCGGGCCAGCACATCGCCATGCCGCCAAGAGACAGCGCAACAGACCATTTGCGCATGCGGCTTTCGGTCATGACAGTCCCCTTGCTTGACTCGCTGGCACACTCGTAGCGTGAACCGCCCCTGCCTCAACCCCCAATGCATCCAGTCTGGCCCTTTCAATCGGGCACTTTGGTTTTGCCCGGTAGGGAGCACTATGCCAGTTAGTGGGCTGCGGGCAGACAGGCGCCGCCACGCCTCAGGAAAGGAAAATCGTGCGGTCAAAATCAGGAAAGTCCTTGATGGCTATGCTGGCCTTACTCGCTGCTTCGCTGCCGCTTTCGGACAGTGTCCGGGCGCGGGCACTGGAGACTTATCTTGAGGGTGACCTTGGCGGCACGGCGCCAGCACCCGTGTCGGGCGGGCTGCTGCTGATGGGCGGAGGCGATCACAATCCGGACGCGATGCATTGGTTCATTGCCAAGGCCGGGCATGGCCATATCGTCATCCTCCGCGCCTCCCAGCACGGCGAGGCCAGCACCGAATTCTATCGCGAAATCGGCGGGGTACTTTCCGCCGAGACTTTTGTGACCCATTCCAAATCAGCAAGTTACGATAAACATTTGCTTGATTCATTGAGCAAGGCGGATGGCATATATATCGCTGGCGGCGATCAGGCACGCTATGTCCGGCGCTGGCGCGGCACGCCGATTGCGCGCCTGCTCGATGCCCATGTCGCAGCGGGCAAGCCGTTGGCCGGCACAAGCGCTGGCCTCGCGATGCTGGGCGAATATCTCTACGGATGCATGGACGGCCACAGCCTGACAGGCCCCGAGGGGCTTGCCGATCCCTATGGCAAGGGCACCACGATCGAGACGGGCTTCCTCCACCTTGCGCTGCTGAAGGGCGTGATAACGGATTCCCACTTCACCGAGCGGGCCCGGCTCGGCCGCCTCTTCGCCTTTGTTGCCAAGGCGCAGGCAAGCCGCGCCGCCGATGCGCCGCCACTGATCGGTGTGGGGGTCGACGAGGCGGCCTCGCTCGCGCTTGAGCCCGACGGGAGCGGCCGGGTTTATGCCACCGCACCCGGAACAGGTGTCTCGATTGTCTATGGCGCCGGGATCGGGCGGGTGAAGACACCTGGGCCACTGGCCGCAACCTCAGTCCATGTGACCGGCGCGGGCCCGGCTTCGGTGGTTCGTTTGCCGGCGGGAACGGTCGAGAAATCGACGTTCGAGCGCGACTATGCCGTGAGCGGCGGGACGTTCACGCAGCTGCCGCGATAGGGCCTATTGGATGTAGCCGTGGCCATACGTGTCGTCGTAACCCGGTGTGCCCAGATCGCGGGCGGACTTGTAGAGCTGGTCGGTACACGCTGCGCCGCTGGCACCTGCCGCCCGGCAGCCGGCAAGCTTGGCGGCAATGAGCGGCGCGGCGAATGAAGTGCCGGTGAAACGCGCATAGCCCCCCTCGGCGCGCGCCGCGATAACATCCACACCTTGCGCGGCAACGGCGATGTAGCGGCCATGGTTGGCATAGCGGTAGACGCGCATGGCAGGATCGACCGCCGTGACTGCGACAACGCCTGGCAGCGCGGCGGGATAGACCGGCGACGCAGCCGGTCCGCCGTTGCCCGCAGCCGCCACAATCGTGCGCCCGCGCGCAGCGGCAATCGCGACAAGCTTCTCAAGCAAGGCGTTGGGCGGACCGGCGATGCTCATGTTGATGACAGGGGCACCCTGCCCCATCATCCATTCCATCGCCTCTGCCAGAATATCGATCGACGTGAACGGATGCGCGGGCGGGCCCCGAAAGATATTGGCGCTGTAGATCGTCGCCGCCCCGCGCCCGGCCATGAGCGAAGCCACGGCTGTGCCATGCTGGGTGACAGCCTTGGGAGCCTCGCCAGGCTTCCAACTGACCACGCGCGCGCTGCCGAGCGCCGGATGCGCGGCGACGGCGGTGTCGATCATACCGACAGAGACACTGCGCGGTGCAGGTGCTTGGGCGGAAGGTCTGCCGGACTTGTCGCGTTTTGGCCGGGCGCGCGAGGCAAGGCCAAGGCCATAGTAGTGGTCAAAATCCGTGACGGCACCGGGAGCGGCGGCGCGCACTTCGCGCAGCGCGTCGGCAAGGCGGCGCCCGCGCGGGATGCCAAGGCGCACGACTTCCTCACCCAGCGAAGCCAGCGCGGTGCGGCGGATCACGCGAAAGCCGGAGGCGATCAGCCGCCGCTCGGCCTCTACCGGTAGAGCAAACGCGATGACCTCTCCCTGGCGCACCGGATTGCCAATCTCGTCGCGATCGGCGCCTTCGTCGCGTATGGCATCCGACTGCCACCCGATATCGGCCTCGCGGGCCTCATGGCCGGTTTCGGCTCCGGCCTCGCGTGTTTCGGTTTCGCGAATTTCGGTTTCGTGGACTTCAACTTCGCGGACCTCACGCGGTTCCTGCACTTCACGCGGTTCCGCCACTTCACGTTCCTGCGCCCCGAGTTTGCTCGGGCCCAGCAGGGCAAGGCTTGCTGCCAAGATGATCCAACGCGCGTTCATGAATGGCCTCTAGCCGCTCCCTTTCCCGGCAACAACGCTGCAGCAGCCTGCCTATTCCGCACTGGCGAGAAATTGCAGAGCGATTAATGCGGGAATAAGCATACGCCTGAAGCGTTGTGGTGGAGCAAGATGGCACCGAGGAATTCTGGAGGAACGGGGCTGCAAGCGCGGATCATCGCGCTGCTCCCGCGACTGCGCCGGTTTTGCGAGGGCATGGCGGGCTCACCGCACGATGGAGATGATCTGATGCAAGCGACTGTCGAGCGCGCCCTGACCCGCGCGCACCTGTTCGACGAAAGCACCCGGCTCGACAGCTGGATGTACCGCATCGCGCAGAATCTCCATATTGACCGCCTGCGCAGCCATCGCCGCAAGGGCACCAGCGTGGATATCGAACATGCCGCTGAACTCACCGGCGAAGACGGACGCACCACGACCGAGGCCCGCTCTGATCTCGCAGCAGCGCAGCGCGTGCTGCAGGCCTTGCCCGAGGACCAGCGCGCGACCTTCCTGCTCGTGGTGGTGGAAGGGCTGAGCTACCGCGAGGCGGCTGACGTCATGGCGGTGCAAATCGGTACGGTGATGAGCCGCATTGCCCGCGCCCGGCTGCGGATCGCCGAAGAATTGGCCCGCTCCGGGGCCACCGGGCGCAAGGAGACGGCACAATGACGGACGAACGAGACGAGCTGTTGGCCGCGTGGCTCGACGACGCGCTCCCGCCCAACGAAGCCGAGGCCTTTGCCGCAGAAGTGGCGCGCGATCCCGCGCTGGCCGCGCAGGCCGAAATCTGGCGCGCGCACGACCGCGAAATTACCGATGCGCTGGTGAGTGCCGACCGTCCGATCGACGACGCCTTGCTGGCGCGCCTGGGGCTTGGTCCGGCACAGGCTGCGGCGAACGACAATCCGCGCGGGCCGGCGCTGCGCTGGCTGGCCGCAGGTTCGGCTCTGGCTGCCAGCGTGGCGGCTGCAGTGATGGTGACCTTGCAACCGGGCGCGCCCGCCGATCCGCTTTCGGACGCATTGGAGCGGACAGCCTCGCTGACCTCTGCCCGGCTCGCCGATGGCCGGACGATCACCCCCACACTCACCGTGCACGCTGCCGATGGGCGCTGGTGCCGTGAATTCCGTGAAGGCGCAGAGTCAGCACTGGCCTGCCGTGCTGACGGGCACTGGACAGTGACAGCGCGGGCGCGCGCAGGTCAGGCTGCCGATCCGGGCGCAATTGCGATGGCGAGCGGCGTGGATCCCGCTCCGCTCGATGCGGCCTACGGCAAGCTCAAAGCTTCAGACCCACTCAGTGCGGCGGAGGAAAACAAGCTGCTTGCGAACCACTGGAAGTAGATCAGGGGTGCCAGACGAGTGTCAGACCGCCGATAACATCAGCGCTGCGCGAGGAAAAACCGGTTCCACCATAGGCTTGCAAACGAAACTTGCGATTTAACTTTGCGCTGATCCAAAGGCTGCCCTCGCTGATCGGGCCCCGCCCGGGCGTGGCCGACTGCAGCCAGTCATAATCTGCACCGATCGTGATCGCATGCGACAGCTGGTGGCTCGCACCGCCGCCGAAGCCCCAGCCATCGCGCACCGGAAACCGCACCGAACGACCGAGGAAGCGCCGCCTTGCGCCGGCATAGAGCGTCGTGGATCCGAAAGTCCCCACCAGATCGGCGGCCAGCGTGACATCGACCTTGCCGGTGCCGATCCCCTTGGCTGAGGACGCCGTGGGCAGCTTCAGCCGCCCGCGCGATTCCAACGAGAGCACATCGCCGAGCGGAAGGGTATAGGCGAGCGTCACGGTCGTATCGCCCAGCCCGCCGCGATTGCGCAAGGGTGCGGGGACAACCGGGGCGGTACCGGAGGTGCTGGTTCCCGTGGTGCCGCCGGCGCCCTCGGACTCGCCCGTTCCCGTACTGCCTCCCGAGCCGCTGCCTGTTGCGCCCGCTTCAGTCTCGACCTCCGGCTCGGAGATAACGCCGCTGCCACTGCCGCTGCTCCCACTGCCCGATGAGCCGCTGACGGTGCTGTCGAGCAAAGTGCCCTGACCATGGATATGGACATAGGGAACAGTCACTTTCACGCTGAAACGCGAATGGGTGTACTTCAACGAGACCGGGACGGTGGCAACCTTGGTCCGCGCGGTTTGGCCGTAGCGGCCTTCGGCGTACGTCGCCCCCACGCTCACGCGCAGACTGTCTTCGCTCATCGGTGCCTGATCGGCCGCCGACTGGGCGCGGGCCAGACCTGGCGCGACGATCGCCGCCAGAGCAAACGACGCCACCTTCAGGCGCCGACGAACTACACGCTCCATGTCCAGCCTTCCCCTCTTCCGCAGCGCCGTCTGTGCAACGTGGCTGCGCGAACGGCAAGAGAGGCCCGGTCTGTTTTGCGTCAGGATGCGCGGGTCAGGCCGACGAGCAGATCGGGAGAGAGCACCTGGGGCAGCTCACTCTCAGCCCCGCTGGCGGGATACCATAGATAAAGCGGCACCCCGGCGCGGCCATGCTCCTTGAGGAAGCGGCTGATCGCGGGGTCTTGCCGGGTCCAATCGCCGCGCAGGACGGAGACGTTGCTACCCGCGAAGGCCTTGACCACGGCGGGCGAGGACAGCGAGGTCGCCTCGTTGACCTTGCACGTGAGGCACCAGTCGGCGGTGAAGTAGACGAAGACCGGCTTGCCCTCACGGCGCAAGGCATCGAGGCGGCTCTGCGCGAAAGGCTGGCCGCCGAGCGCGTCGCCTGCTTCCATCTGCGTTGCCGCAACCGGGGCCGGCACGACGCCGAGCACCACCACCGGCATCGCCGCCGCGACGATAGCGAGTGCCGGGAAGCCGCGCTTGCCGGCGCGCTGCTGCGTTCCGTACCACCAGAAGCCGAGGCCCATGATGAGCGTGGCAGCCAGCGCGGCGGTCATCGCGCCGATCCCAGCCTGCCGCCCGATCAACCATGCAAGGCCGAGCGCCGTGGCGAACATCGGCACGCTGAGCACGTGGCGCAGCGTTACCATCCATTGGCCTGGGCGCGGGATCAGGCGGCGCGCCGAGCGTGAGAAGCCGAGCAGGAAGAACGGCAACGCCATGCCA
>CANFIV010000063.1 GCA_947446935.1 Sphingomonadaceae bacterium
GTGCCTTTGGCACCGGTGGGGCCCGGCTCGTTTTCCAGCATGGTCCTTGCGGCCATCTGGCCGACCAGAAAGGCGCTGTAAGCGGCGTTCTGGAGCGTGGCCCACACGGCATCAGGAGAGACTTCATTCACCGGCTTCTGGAATGCGTCCGCGGTGCGGCCATCGACATTGTGGACCACGAGAACCGGCCGGCCAAAGCTGGCCTGCACATCGCGGAACAGCGCGGCGACGTCTGACGGATTGGCGGCATCGCAAGCGAAGGTCCTGGTGCCGTGCGATTGTTCGAGCGCTTTGAGTGCGGGCTTTGCCGGATTGCGCGCGGCAAGCGCCACCTGAAACCCGCTTTCGGCAAAAAGGCGCGCGCAGCTTGCACCAATGCCCGGTCCGCCGCCGACGATCAGGGCCAAGCCCTCCGGGGCATAGGGTGTGGTCGCAGTGGTCATGGTGCTGATCCCCCCGATTTCAGTATCGCTCAGCCCTTATACAACCCATCAATCCTCGCGCTGTAGCGTTCGCGGATTTTGTGGCGGCGGATTTTCATCGAGGGGGTCATTTCCTCGTTGTCGATGGTGAAAGCCTCGTCGGCGAAGGTGAATTGGCGGACCTTCTCGATCACCGAGAGGTCTTTGTTCACGCGGTCGACCGCGGCCCGGATGGCAGTGCGAAAGGCGGGTAGGTCTTGCAGCGCGGTCAGGTTGAACTTCTCGCCCTGGGCGCGGGACCATTCCAGGGCCCATTCGCCATCCGGCACGATCAGGCCGACGATGTAGGGGCGCTTGTCGCCGGAAACCATGGCCTGGCCGATTTCGGGCTGGAGCGTGAGCATGCCCTCGATCTTCTGGGGGGAGACGTTGTCGCCCTTGTCGTTGACGATCATATCCTTCTTGCGATCGGTGATCTTGATGCGGCCCTGCGTATCGAGGTGGCCAATATCGCCGGTGTGCAGCCATCCGGCCTGCGGCCCTTCCTTGGGGATAGCCCGCGCGGTTTCGGCCTCGTTACGCCAATAGCCGTGCATCACGAGTTCGCCGTGCACGAGGATTTCGCCGTCCTCGGCAAAGCGCACTTCAACGCCGCGCATCGGCGGGCCGACAGTGTCCATCGCGAGGCCGACTTTGGGGCGATTGCAGCTGATAACGGGCCCGGATTCGGTCTGGCCATAGCCTTGCAGCATGGTGAGGCCCATCGCATCGAAGAACAGGCCAACGTCCGGGTTGAGCGGTGCGCCGCCGGATACCATGGCCTTGATGCGGCCGCCGAAGCGCTGGCGGATCTTGGGGCGCAGGGTGCGCTCGATGAAGAAGTCCATCGGCGTGTCGATCAGGCGGCGCAGGATGTTGGCGTTGCCCTCTGCCTTGCGCGCGCCGATGGCTAGCGCGCGGGCCATAAGGTAGTTGGGCAATTTGCCCTGCTTTTCGACCTGCTTCATGATGCGCGCGCGCAGCACTTCGAACAGTCGCGGGACGACGACCATGAGCGTGGGGCGCGTCTCCTCGATATTGCTGGCGAGCTTTTCGAGCCCCTCGGCATAGTAGATCTGCGCGCCCATGCCGATGGGGAGGTATTGACCGCCGGTATGCTCATAGGCGTGGCTGAGCGGCAGGAACGAGAGGAATACCTCGGTTTCCTTGCCGCTGGCGTCCCAACCGAGATCTTCGGCAAGGATATGCGCCGCGCCATCGACATTGCACAAGATCGCACCGTGGTGCTGGCAGACGCCGCGCGGGGCACCGCCGGTGCCACTGGTGTAGATGATGCAGGCAGTTTCGCCGCGGCCGATGGCGGCGATGCGTGCGGCGACGGAGAGCTGGGCGCTTGTGGCGTCACCGCCGACCATCTCCGACCATTCGTGAAACAGAATCCGTTCGGATTGCATGCGGCGCAACGGCTCGATGCCAATGATATGGCCGATGCCCGGCGCGCTGAGGCAAGCCGTGAGCAGCGGCTGTGCGAGCTTGGCGTTCGATACGATGACTGCGCGTGCGCCCGAGTTTTCGAGGACGTGCAGGTGATCGCGCTCGGTGTTGGTGGTGTAGGCGGGGACCGTGATGAGCCCTGCAGCCATGATCGCGAGATCGGCGATGCACCATTCGGGGCGGTTCTCCGAGACGAGCACGACGCGCTCGCCCGGCTCGAGGCCGAGTTTGCGCAGCGCTTCGGCGAGGAGGCAGACCTGATCCGCCGCCTCGCGCCAGCTCCGCGATTGCCATTGGCCGTCGCGCTTGGCCCAGAGGAAGGGGCGATCGCCGAAGAACTCGGCGCGGGCGAGGAACATCGCCACGAGATTGGGGTACGCCTGAAATTCGGAAAGCTGCACTGCGAGACGATCCTCTGACCCTGGGCCCTTGCCGCGCCGGGCGGCGACCCTTCTGTTTGGGGCGGAAACTAGGCACGCCGTAGCGGAAGGGCAAGCGGGGCTGTGGATAGCAGGTATCAGGGCGAAACGGCGGTGCCTTCGCTTCTGGGGTCAGCAGCTCCAACCCAGTGTCCTTGGCCCGGATCGGCACGGCCGGGCAGCGGAGTCCATTCGATCGCGTTGGCCTTGAGCCGCATCGGGACTGCTACAACCTTGGTATGGCCAAGCGCTTCCAGCGCCGGGACCATAGCCGCAAGCGGTGTGCCCGCCTCGACTGCCAGCACGCCGGGGCCGGGCATGATAATGCCCTGCGCGATCGCCTCGCGCGCTGGCAAGTTCCAATCGAGCGTGCCGATGATGACCCGGATCACTTGCGGCGGAATGGTGAACCCGCCCGCCGCGCCAGCGATGAGGCGCAAGTGGCCGTCAGGGCCGTAGACGAGCACCGGGCTCATCGAGCTGCGTGGCCGTTTGCCTGCCTCGATACGATTGGCGGTGGGCTTACCATTGCGGTCGGGCTCGATGTTGAAATCGGTCAGCTCATTGTTGAGGTAGTAGCCGTTGACCATCAACCCGGAGCCGAAGCCGCTTTCGACGGTGGAGGTGTAGCTGGCGGCATTCCCCCAGCGATCGACCGCCGCGAAATGGGTGGTGCCGTGTTCGGGGATCGGGCCGGCGGCGGCGAAGCGGTCGGTGGCACCGGCGGGCTTGCCGGGGGGGGTATCCGCCAGCGTCGCCTTGTCCGAGATCAACGCTGAACGCGCGGCGATGTAGGCCGGATCGATGAGGCCCGCTAGCGGAACGGGCACCAGATCGGGATCGGCGGGATAAGTGTCGCGATCGGCAAAGGCGAGGCGTTCGGCCTCGGCGATCAGATGCCATGCCACCGGCGAATTGGGGCCAAGCGCCTGGAGGTCGAACCGGTCCAGCATCCCCAGCGTCTGCAGCACGACCAGACCGCCGCCGGACGGTGGGCCCATGCTGCATACGCGCCAGACTCGATATTTGCCGCAAATGGCATCGCGCGGCCTGGCCTTGTAGCCTGCCAGATCGGCTGTGGTCATCGGCGCGGGATTGCGCGGGGATGTGCCAACTTTGGAGGCGATCGCGGCCGCGTTCTCGCCAGTGTAGAAGCTGTCTGCGCCAAGGGCAGCGACTTTGCTGAAGATCGCGGCCAGCGCAGGATTGCGGACCACGGTGCCGATGGGGAGCGGAGCGCCGTCAGCGCCATAGAACAGCGCGCGGCCGGCGGCATCGAGTGCCGCAGTTTCCTTGAACAGCGCCAGCGAATTGGCAAGCCGCGGCGAGATCGCGAAACCGTCCTCCGCCAGCTTGATCGCGGGGCTGAACAGCACACGCCAGGGCAGCTTGCCGTGACGCTGATGCGCCATTGCCGCGAGCCGCAAGTTGCCCGGCACACCGACGCTGCGCCCACCCGGCACTGCCGCGCTGTGATCGAGCGGTTGGCCATTTACATAGAACCACTGCGGCGTGGCGGCAGCGGGTGCCATCTCGCGCCCGTCGATGGTTTCGACCATGCCTGCCGCATCGCCGGTGACGAGAAAGCCACCGCCGCCTATGCCCGAGCTTTGCGGTTCGACCACGGTTAGCGCGAGCATGGTTGCAATGGCAGCGTCGGTCGCCGATCCGCCGAGGCGCAGCATCTGTGCACCCGCATCGGCGGCGCGGGGATCGGCCGCCGTGACGACGCCCAGATCCGCACCCGCCTCGGCAGAGGGCGCGGCAAGCGGGGGCGTGCTCGTCACATGCGCGGCGTTCGGCAGCGGTGCGCAGGCCTGGGCAAGCGAGAACAGCGCCAACGACGCGAGCGAACGGATGAAACGGGATGTCATACCGGACACGCTATTCGCTGCCGACCGCCTCGGCAATGCTGCTCATACCTTCGGCGGTAACGCGCTCGGCAAGTCCATTGACGATCCGGCGGACGAGCCCCGGACCCTCGTATACCAATGCGCTGTAAAGCTGGATCAGGCTCGCCCCGGCTCTGATTCGCGCCCATGCGTCATCGACGCTGGCTATGCCGCCCACGCCGATCAGCGGGATCGCTCCGCCGCTCGCCTTGCGGAAATCGCGCAGGATATGAAGAGCCAGCGGGCGAAGCGGTTCGCCTGAAAGGCCCCCTGCCTCGCCTGCCAGTTTGGACCGCAGCGAAGGGCGGGTGATCGTTGTGTTGGTTATGATCAGTGCATCCAGCCGCTTGTCGAGCGCGATCTTGCAGATGGCATCGATATCGGTTGCTGTCAGATCGGGGGCGAGCTTGAGGAACAGGCGCGTCGGCAGGAGGCCGCGCGCCTCGATCACCGCGTCGAGCAGGGCAGTGAGTGCGCCGGGGTCTTGGAGCGCGCGCAGGCCAGGGGTGTTGGGCGAGCTGATATTGACCGTAAGATAACTGGCGAGCGGTGCCATGATCCGAGTCATCTGCGCATAGTCGGCGATGCGGTCGGCCGAATCCTTGTTCGCACCGATATTCGCGCCGACTATCCCGGGCATGCCGAGCCGCTTGCCGAGACGGTCTGCGACCTTGGCCGCGCCATCGTTGTTGAAGCCCATGCGGTTGATCACCGCGTTGTCCTCAACCAGCCGGAACAGGCGCGGTTTGGGATTGCCCGCCTGCGGCAAGGGCGTAACCGTGCCGGCCTCCACGAATCCGAAGCCGAGAGCCAGCAGCGCGTCCGGCACTTCGGCGTTCTTGTCGAACCCGGCGGCGATTCCCACCGGATTGGGGAAGACTATGCCCGCGACTCGCTGGCACAGAACGGGCAGCGGTGCGGTGCGCGGCGTCCTCGGCCCATGGCGCAGCGCGGCAATGGTCAGTCGATGGGCAGACTCGGCGGGGATGCGGAACAGCAGGGGGCGACAAAGCGAATAGAGCATGCGTTGGAAGTTCCGTTGGGCCCGGAGCAGGTCAGGAACGCTCTATTGCCACGCCGCAGCAGCGCGCCAAGCCACAATTGGAACCGAATTGCCGGTTAACCGCGCGTTCAGCATCAAATTACGGTGTCTGTTGCTGCCGTGCCACTGATTTTGTCGAATCCGTACAATTTTCGGTGAGATTCATCGTCTAAACAGGCTACGCGACCCGAAGGGCTCGGTGCGATTTTGTATCGAGTTCTCGACTTTATGGCGGCTCGTGCCCCTGGCACGGCCGCCTTTTTTTATCTGCGCTATGCACCGCCTTCGTTGAACGCGCGGCTACCGCCCGTGAAGGACACCTTGCGCCGCAGCGCCGGGCGGCCTAGATAACCGGAGCAGATCAGTCCGATTTTAGGAACTGGCGCAATTCGGGAACACGCGATGCGACTTTCGAGCATGGCCGACTATGCCGTCGTGACGATGAGCGCCGCGGCGCGCCATTGCGGCCGGCACGGCGCGGGCAGCGCGCGCATCTCAGCGCAGCAGCTGGCCGATGAGACCGGGCTGCCGGTGCCGACTGTGCAGAAGCTGGTGAGCAAGCTGTCGGCGGCAGGGCTGCTCAAATCGGTGCGCGGTCTTGGCGGCGGGCTGAAACTGGCCCGTCCGGCTGCCGCGATCACGCTTGCCGATATTGTCGAGGCCGTCGAAGGTCCTATCGCGCTCACGCCCTGCAGCGTTCATGGCCGGCATGATTGCACGCTGGAGGCGGACTGCACGGTGCGCCCACATTGGCCAATGGTCGATGAAGCGTTGCGCGGTGCGCTTGCCGGCGTTTCACTCACCCAGCTTTCGCGCCCCGTGCGCGCGCCTGTCAGCGCTGCGGTGTCGGCATGAGCGAGGGAATGACCCAACCAGTGGAAATGAAGGATCAGGCAGCGCGCGATGCCGCTGCGCGCGTAGCGGACTATGAGCACGGCTGGTCTTCAGACATCGAGCAGGAATATGGTCCCAAGGGCCTTTCCGAAGACACAGTGCGCTATATTTCGGCCAAGAAAGATGAGCCGGAATGGATGCTTCAGTGGCGCTTGAAGGCCTATCGCCACTGGCTGACGATGCCCACACCCGATTGGGCCAAGCTGAACATCCCGCCGATCGACTATCAGGACGCCTATTACTGGGCCGCGCCCAAGGCGAAACCGAAGCTCGGCAGCCTTGATGAGGTCGATCCCGAGATTCTGCGCATTTATGAAAAGCTCGGCATTCCCTTGGCGGAGCAGGAAGTGCTCGCCGGGGTGGAAGGCGCGCGGCGCGTTGCGGTCGATGCGGTGTTCGACAGTGTTTCGGTGGCAACCACCTTCCGCAAAGAGCTCGAATCGGCAGGCGTGATCTTTCGCTCGATCAGCGAGGCGATCCGCGAATACCCGGAGCATGTCCGCAAGTGGCTGGGCAAAGTCGTGCCGATGCAGGACAACTACTTTGCGGCGCTGAATTGTGCTGTCTTTTCGGACGGTACCTTTGTCTACATCCCCGAGGGCGTGCGCTGCCCGATGGAGCTTTCGACCTATTTCCGCATCAATGCGGAAAACACCGGGCAGTTTGAGCGGACGCTGATCGTGGCGGACAAGGGCAGCCACGTCTCGTACCTCGAGGGCTGCACCGCGCCGATGCGCGACGAGAACCAGCTGCACGCTGCCGTGGTCGAACTGGTCGCGCTCGACGATGCCGAGATCAAGTATACCACCGTGCAGAACTGGTACCCCGGCGATGCGAACGGCAAGGGCGGGATCTACAATTTCGTGACCAAGCGCGCGCTCTGCCAGGGCGCGCGCAGCAAGGTTTCGTGGACTCAGGTGGAAACCGGCTCGGCGATCACGTGGAAGTATCCGAGCTGCGTGCTCAACGGTGAAGGCTCGGTCGGCGAGTTTTATTCGGTGGCGGTGACCAACAATCACCAGCAGGCCGATACTGGCACCAAGATGATCCACAACGGCAAGAACACGCGCTCGACGATCGTGTCGAAGGGGATCAGCGCGGGGAAATCGAACAACACCTATCGCGGGCTCGTGCGTGTGGCTCCGCAGGCCGAGGGCGTGCGCAACTTCACCCAGTGCGATTCGCTGCTGCTCGGCGCGGACTGCGGGGCGCATACGGTGCCCTATATCGAAGTTCGCAACCCCAGCGCGACGATCGAGCACGAGGCGACCACGAGCAAGATTTCAGACGACCAGCTGTTCTACGCCATGCAACGCGGCCTCGCACAGGAAGATGCTATCGCACTGATCGTGAACGGGTTCGCGCGCGAGGTGCTGCAACAGCTGCCGATGGAATTCGCGGTCGAGGCGCAGAAGCTGCTTGGCATCAGTCTTGAAGGATCAGTGGGTTGAGCGAAGTCATGACACTGACGGTGCGGCCCGTTGCCGGGAATGACGCCGCCGATCTGGCTGAACTGCTCAATGCGGTCATCGCGGCGGGCGGGACGACTGCGCTGGAAGAGCCCTTTGCGCCGGAACGGTTGGCGGAGACCTA
>CANFIV010000064.1 GCA_947446935.1 Sphingomonadaceae bacterium
GCCGTTCTGAAAACCTTTGGCGATGCGCATGGCTGGGTCGATCTGGGGCGCAAGCACATCCCCGCGCCCGAGCGGAACTATTCGTGGTGGTCTTATCGCTCCTATTGGCGCGAGAAGGATCAGGGTCGGCGGCTGGACCATATGTGGGCCTCACCCGAGCTCGCCGCGCAGTCGGCGACGCACCGCATTGTCGAGGAAACGCGGCGCTGGGATCAGCCTTCGGACCATGTGCCGCTGATGACCGGGTTTACGCTGTGAGCGGAGGCCACCCGCGCAAGGTGGCGTTGGCACTGGACGCCTTGCGCCATGGCTGGGCGATCAAGGTCGAAGGCGAAGGTGGCGCGCTCGATCTGCTGCCGGCGGAAACCGGCTTTGCCCAGCCGGGACTCTACGCAGCACGGTTGCTGATTTCCGCCGCGCGCGCCGCGACGCTGAAGCTCACCAATCAGCGCGAGGCTGCCGCGCCAGAGGCGCCCGTGATGATCCACGGCGCAGAGCCTTTCTCGCTCCACGCCGCGCGGACACTGGCAGATCCGGCGCTCGATCTGGCCGAACCGCTGCGCGGACCATTCCGCGCCGACCCGTTTGTAGCACATGCTGCAGCAGTCGCGGCGCTCGATCTAGCGCGACTTGCGGGAATCCTGCCTGCGTTCATGGTCTCAACCGGGATCGAACCTGCCGTCGCCGTCAGCACCGCCGATCTCGCTGCGTTCAAGGACCCGCTGGAACTGACAATCCAGGCCCGCGCGCGGCTTCCGGTGCACGCCTGCGATGCGGCCGAGATCGTGGCATTCCGCGCGCGCGACGACATGCGCGAGCATGTCGCGCTGGTGATTGGAGAGCAGCGGGGCGACACAGTACCGCTCGTGCGGCTGCACAGCGAATGCCTGACCGGCGACGTGCTCGGCAGCCTCAAATGTGATTGCGGGCCGCAGCTCGACGCCGCGCTGGCGCGAATGGCCGAAGAGGCGCGCGGCGGCGGCCCAAATGGAAGCGGATGGGGACTGCTGCTCTACCTCAGGCAAGAAGGACGCGGCATCGGCCTGATCAACAAACTGCGCGCCTATGAGCTTCAGGATCAAGGCTTCGACACGGTCGATGCCAACGAGCGGCTGGGCCTGCCGAGCGAGGCGCGTGATTTCCCGGTGGCGGCGCGGATGCTTGATCTGCTGGGTGTTCCGGCTGTGCGGCTGCTGACCAACAATCCCGCAAAAGTCGCCGCGCTGGAGCGTGTGGGCGTGATAGTGACCGAGCGCGTGGCGCACCAGCTGCCCGCCAATCCGCACAATGCGCGCTATCTCGATACCAAGCGGGACCGGACCGGACATTTGCTGAAGTAGCGAGGCCTAGAGATCCCCGCGTTCAAGCTCCAGGAGTGCGGGCGGCAGGCGCAATGTGCGCGCGGCGAGGCGGGTTTCGAGCAGGAGCAGCACCAACGCGCCCATCAAGAGCGTGATCGCGAGGAAGAACGTCGCGGCGGTGAGCAAACGGAGATCGGTGCCGGACATTTCACTGAAGAACAGCGCGCCGACCGTGGAGCCGATGGCAAGGCCGCTCAGCACCAGAAGCAGCAGTGCGCGGCCGATATGGGCGATGCGCCGATCAATATGGCGCATTTCGATTACGACCGCGTCATGCTCGGTGCCCTTGGTGCCCGCATGGAGCATCTGCAAGTGGCGCGAGCGATCGACCATGCGGCCGAGGCGCGTGGTCAGGATATTCATGATATTGCCGATGGCCACGAGCACAAAGACCGGAGCCAGCGCGAGCTGGATGGTCTGCGCGATCATGCCTGGATGTTCAGGCAGCATATTCAGCCACCATCCTCAGGCGGCACGGACGAGTATGCTCTGGCATCCCGGACCGAAGGTGATGGCCGAGACATCCGGTGCCGCGGCGCATTCACCCGGCAGCAGCACGTCGCCAGCCAGCTCCACTTCGCCCCGACGCGGTATCACCAGCATCGGTCCGGCATATTCGGCCATGAGCGCCGCATCCGGCGTGCCCTCCACGCGGTGCGCGGTGAAATAGGGACCGCGCGCGAGTTCCACCGTGCCGGTCGGCTCAAGATGGCGGTGCAGCGCTGGATCGTACGGCTCGCCGCGCGCGACCACGATACCTTTGTCGAGATGGAGCGTACGCGGGCGGCCATAATCATAGAGACGGTACGTCACGTCAGAGTTCTGCTGGATCTCGATCAGGCTTACCCCGGCCCCGATGGCGTGGACCGTGCCCGACGGGATATAGAAAAAATCGCCCGCCTGGACGCCATGCCAATCGAGCAGGTCCTCGATGCTGCCATCGAGCGCGGCGGCGCGCATCGCTTCGGAGCCGATTGGCTCCTTGAAGCCGATGCCGAGCGCGGCACCCGGCTCCGCATCGATCACCAGCCAGCATTCCTCCTTGCCCGTATCGTATTCGCCCAGATCCGCGGCTTGCGCATCGTTCGGGTGAACTTGCACCGAGAGCTTCTCGCTGGTGAAGATGTATTTCACGAGCAGCGAAAACACGTCCACGGTCGGCTCAAACCAGATTTCGCCGATGCGCTTGCCATACGGCGCGACAAACGGCGTGGGCAATTGATCACGGCCCCAGGGCTTTTCAACGGTGCGGACGGTGAGTGCGCTCATTGGTTCGCGGCTCCCGCAAGCTTGCCAACGCGCTGCGCGCCGGCGGTGGTGCAGACCAGCACGTCGCCCTTGTCGACGACGACGATAAGGTCGCTCGCTCCGATGACAGAGACATGCGGACCGTCGGTATCGACCATGACATTGGTGCAGCCGACGATCTCTGCGGGCCCGCGCACGGCATTTCCATCCTCGTCTTGGTCCAGCGCTTCGTGCAGCGCCTGCCAATTGCCAATATCGGACCAGGCCATCGCGGCGGGGACCATGGCGGCATGCGCGGTGTTTTCCATCACCGCATAATCGACCGATTCACCCTCGATCCGCGCGAAGGCGGCTGCATCGGGATAGAAGCGCGTGCCCTCGCTCTGGCCATGCGCCACGGCATCGCGCACAGCGGCGGCAAGTGCGGGGCGGTGCGCGGCAAGTTCATCAAGGAAGGTGCCAGCGCGGAACGCAAATATACCGCCGTTCCAAGCATAACTACCATCAGCAAGGAACCCGAGCGCGCGCTCTAGATCAGGCTTCTCGACAAACTGGGCGACTGCGAAGCCGCCGCTTTCGGGGATGGGCGCGCCGCGCTTCAGATAGCCGAAGCCGGTTTCAGGCGCGGTCGCGGCGATGCCGAAGGAGACGAGCCACCCCTTGGCCGCAAGCTTTGCCGCCTCCTGCGCAGCGGCCTGGAACGCGGCGACATCGCCGATGTGATGGTCGCTCGGGCAGACAAGCATGACCGCGTCTGAGGGCAACTGCAGCGCGGCGAGCGCGATGGCCGCCGCGGTGTTCTTGCCCTCGGGCTCCACGATCACGCGGCTGGCGGCTGGATCGGGAAGTTGCGCCTCGACATGCTCAAGATGCAGCGCACCGGTGACCACAACCGGTGGGCCAAACCCGGCCTCGCGGCTGCAGCGCAGCACGGTCGCTTCGAACAGCGTGGTATCGCCGACAAGCGGCAGAAACGGCTTGGGCTTGGCCTTGCGTGAGCGCGGCCAGAGGCGCGTGCCGCTGCCGCCGCACAGAACTACGGGAATGATGGTGTTCATGGGTATCCTGTCTCACACCCCCGTGCTTGCGCACCAGCTTTGCGGGGCCTCGTGTCATATGGCAATAGCTTCGACGAAACTCTCTGCCATCTGTTATCGCATCAAAAATGGTCCGGTTTCACAGGTCACGGCACGAACCAACGTTGTTCCCAGCCATAGTCGGAATCGATCGCCCTGCCTCGGCGATCGGTGGCCGGGCGAAAGCGGAACCGTTCGACGGCGAGGCGGCAAGTGATCGCGTCAGACTCCGGATCGGGGCTCGGCACCTGAATGCGGCAGCCATGGGCGCGGCCATCAGCCCCCACGGTGAGCACGATGACCACACGGCTGCCGAGCCTGAGATCGCGACCGCGTTCGGGGTAGTCGCGAACAGAGGAGATATCACCCGCGATCTTGGCCAAAGACTGGAGCGGCGGACCGCCGCCTCCATCACCCTCGCCCGCATTGCCGCTGCCAGTCCCTACCCCGGAATCACCCGATCCAGCCCCGGCTCCAACCCCTATGCCGGTGGCGGGCGCTGCAGGCACCGCCGGGGCCGGAAGGCGGGTTGGTAAGGCGATCGCGACTTTAGGCGGCGCGGGCTTGGCGGCGGGTGCTTCCGGCTTTGGAGGCGCGGGACTCGGTTCCGGACTCGGCTTGTCGAGCGGCACCACATAAGCGGCAGGTGGCTGCGTTTGCCGAACGAGCGCCATCGGACCGCCAGCCAGACCCAGAACCACCGCAAAAACGAACAAGACCTGCAGCAGCACGACAAGCGCGATCACGCGGAAACGCGCCCGCGGGCTGAGCGCGGGACTATCGCTGTAGCGCGTGCCCGAGTCGGCCGGGCGGGCAGTTACGGGGTGCATGGCGCGCGCTCTAGAGCATAGGGTAGGGACTCGGGAACCCCTCCGCTAGCTGGCGAGAAAGCTATCCTCCCGCGCGAGCGAGACGAGGCGCAAGCCATGCGCTGCAGCCTGATCCGCCGCGAGCGTGGAAGCGGCAGAAATCGTCACCAGCAGCGGGCAGCCTGCGAGCACCGCCTTCTGCACGAGTTCGAAGCTGCACCGCGCCGTGAGGACAATGAACCCCTCGCCTGCACCAAGCCCGGCGCCCGCCATCGCGCCGAGCAACTTGTCGAGCGCATTGTGGCGGCCGACATCCTCGCGCACCATGCGGACAGTGCCATCGGGATCACAGAACGCAGCGGCGTGTGCGGCGCGGGTGGCGCGGCTGAGCGGCTGAAGCGCAGGCAAGGCGGTGATGGCGCGGAAGATCGCGGCGTCTTCCACAGCAAGCCGTGCGGTGACAGGCGGCAGCGGGCGCAACACCTGCTCAAGGCTTTCAATGCCGCAGAGCCCGCAACTGCCTTCGGAAAGGCGCAAACGTGCGCGCTCCATCAACGGGGCGGCATCGGTTGCGGCAAGCTGAATCCGCAGCATCCAACCGCCGCTGGGCACTTCCACCGCATCGACCGAGACAATCTGATCGGGCGCGCTGACGAGTTGTTCGGAGAGGCAGAAACCCAGCGCATAATCGGCGAAATCCGCCGGGGTGGCCATCATCACCGCATACCCCAGTCCGTTGATCTCGATCGCGACAGGCGCTTCAATCGCCAGCATGCGCTCGCGCTGGGCGGCCGGGCGGCTATCGGCGAAATGTTCGGCAAAGGTATGCGGCCGCGCCGCCTCAGGCAGCATGCGCGCCCTTGGCCGCGAGGCGCGAGAGCGCGGCATGCGAGATGGGATCGAGCTCTGCACCTTCCGGTGCTTCCAGCACGGCGAAGATTTGCTGGAGCATGCGCGGGGTCCAGAACGCCTTGATGTGATCGGCGATCATGGTGACCGGGTCCGGATCATGCGTGACATTCCGCGCGATCTGGTTGGCCATATAGATCAGCTTGTCGAGGGTATGCGCGCTCATTCGGCGGGCTCCATCGCACCTTCATGGCCGACAATCCGGCGCGAGCGGGCGGCCTGCGCCTCGTAGCTTTCTTGCCAGTCGGTCGGCCCGTTGGAGGGTGAGACCTGCACCGCAGTCACCTTGTATTCGGGGCAATTGGTCGCCCAGTCCGAATAGTCGGTAGTGATCACATTGGCCTGCGTCACCGGGTGGTGGAACGTGGTGTAGACCACGCCCGGTGCAACACGGTCGGTCACGGTGACACGCAAGGTTGTCTCGCCCGCACGGCTGGCGAGACGGACCCAGTCGCCCGACTTGAGCCCCCGATTCTCCGCGTCGGTCGGGTGGATTTCAAGCAGGTCTTCCGGATGCCAGACGACATTGGCGGTGCGGCGGGTCTGCGCACCGACGTTGTACTGGCTGAGGATGCGGCCGGTCGTGAGCAGCAGCGGAAAGCGCGGGCCTGTGCGTTCATCGGTAGGGACGTAGTCCGTCACCACGAACTTGCCCTTGCCGCGCACGAAACCATCGACATGCATGATAGGCGAGCCATCGGGCGCGGCGTCGTTGACCGGCCATTGCAGCGAACCTTCGGCATCGAGCCGCGCGAAGCTGACGCCCGCGAAGGTCGGCGTCAGGCGGGCGATCTCGTCCATGATCTCGCGCGGATGGGTATAGTTCCAATCGAGCCCCATGGCCTGGGCCATCAGCTGGGTAATCTCCCAATCCTCATAACCATTGAGCGGCTTCATCACCTTGCGCACCGGCTGGATGCGGCGTTCGGCGTTGGTGAACGTGCCGTTCTTTTCGAGGAAGGTGGAGCCGGGCAGGAACACGTGCGCGTAGTTCGCGGTCTCGTTGAGGAAGAGATCGTGGACGATCACGCATTCCATCGCCGCGAGGCCCGCTGCCACGTGCTTGGTATCAGGGTCGGACTGGAGAATGTCCTCGCCCTGAATGTAGATTGCCTTGAACAGGCCGTCGGTCGCGGCATCGAGCATGTTGGGGATGCGCAGGCCCGGTTCGGGATCAATCGGCACACCCCATTCGGCTTCGAACAGCGCGCGTGCGATGGGGTCGGAAACGTGGCGGTAGCCCGATAGTTCGTGCGGGAAACTGCCCATGTCGCAGGCACCCTGCACGTTGTTCTGCCCGCGAAGCGGGTTCACACCGACGCCGCGGCGGCCGATGTTGCCGGTTGCCATCGCGAGGTTGGCAATGGCCATGACGGTCGAAGAGCCCTGGCTGTGCTCGGTGACGCCAAGGCCATAGTAGATCGCACCGTTGCCGCCGGTGGCGAACAAGCGGGCGGCTCCGCGCAAGTCTGCAGCGGGAACGCCGGTGACAGGCTCGAGGAATTCCGGGCTGTTGCGCTCCAACGAAACGAACTCGGCCCAGTGGCTGTATTCCTCCCAATCGCAGCGCTCGCGCACGAAAGCTTCGTCGGCAAGGCCTTCCGTGACGATCACGTGGGCGAGCGCGGTGAGCACCGCGACATTGGTGCCGGGGCGCAGCGGCAGGTGGAAATCGGCCTCGATATGCGGGCTGCGGACCAAGTCGGTGCGGCGCGGATCGATCACGATGAGCTTCGCGCCCTTGCGGAGGCGACGCTTCATTCGGCTGGCGAAGACGGGGTGGCCGTCGGTGGGGTTCGCGCCAATCACGAGGATCACGTCGCTGTCCTCGACCGAATCGAAGTCCTGCGTACCCGCTGAGGTGCCGAACGTGGTCTTGAGCCCATAGCCGGTTGGCGAGTGGCACACGCGCGCGCAGGTATCGACGTTGTTGGTACCGAACCCGGCGCGAACCAGTTTCTGGACGAGGAAGGTTTCCTCGTTGGTGCAGCGGCTGGAGGTTATGCCGCCGAGCGCGTTGCGGCCATACTTGGCAGAGATGCGCTTCAATTCGCTGGCAGTGTGGGCAATCGCCTCGTCCCAGCTCACTTCCTGCCACGGCTCGTCGATCGAGGCGCGGATCATCGGTGAGAGCACCCGCTCCTGATGCTGGGCATAGCCCCAAGCGAACCGGCCCTTGACGCAGGAGTGGCCGCGATTGGCCTTGCCGTCCTTCCACGGCACCATACGCACAACTTCTTCGCCGCGCATTTCA
>CANFIV010000065.1 GCA_947446935.1 Sphingomonadaceae bacterium
CACCGAGCGTGTGCGGGTGGTGGCAAGCGCGCCGACGGTGTGGCTCGGAGATATAAATATTCTTGACAGAATATATATATTCGTTTGAGTATATTCATGATCCGGCGGCGTGGCCCGGCGGCACAACGCAAGAGGTGTCACCATGATGATTGGCGAGCAGAAGCCCGATTTCGATGCGGTCGTGATCGGTGCGGGCGTGACGGGAATCTATCAGACGCATCTGCTCGAACAGAGCGGCCTGGCCGTGTGCGGGATCGAGGCAGGTGCAGATGTTGGCGGCACCTGGTACTGGAACCGCTATCCCGGATGCCGCCTCGACACCGAAAGCTATGCCTATGGCTACTTCGCGCTGAAGGGTATCATTCCGGATTGGGACTGGCAGGAGCGCTTCGCTTCACAGCCCGAAATGCTGCGCTATGCCAATAGCGCTGCCGATGCGATGGATGTCCGCAAGCTCTACCGTTTCAATACCAAGGTAGTCGCTGCACACTACCAGCAGGCGGGCAATGTCTGGCAGATCACGCTCGACAACCACGACGTTCTGACTTGCCGCCACCTCATTTCGGCCACCGGCCCGTTATCGGCCACCAGAATGCCGGACATCAAGGGCATCGACACATTCAAGGGCGAGGCCTTCCATTCGTCGCGGTGGCCAGTCGATGAGGATGGCCTGCCGCGCGATATCGATTTCACAGGCAAGCGCGTGGGGATCATCGGGACAGGCGCAACCGGGGTTCAGATCATTCCGATCGTGGCCGAAAGCGCGGGCGAGTTGCTCGTGTTCCAGCGCTCGCCGAACTGGTGCACGCCGCTGGGCAACACGCCAATCAGCAAGGACGAGATGGCTGTCATCCGGAAACGCTATCCCAACATTCTGGAATACGTGAAGGTGACCGACACGGCCTTCCCCTATCACCGCGACCATCGCAAGGCGATCGACGTGCCCGCCGAGGAGCGCGAGGCGTTCTTTGAAGAGCTCTATAACCAGCCGGGCTATGGCATCTGGCTGAGCGGCTTCCGCGATTTGTTGGTGAACAAGGAATCGAACAAGTTCTTGGCCGACTTTGTTGCCGGAAAGATCCGTCAGCGGGTCAAGGACCAACGCGTGGCCGAAAAGCTGATCCCGATAGATCACCCGTTCGGCGGCAAGCGCGTGCCGATGGAGACAAACTACTACGAGGCTTACAACAAGGACAACGTCCACCTGATTGATATACGCGAGGCCCCGATCGTGGAAATTGCCGAGACTGGTATCCGCACTGCCGACGCGTTCCACGAACTCGACGTGATCATTTTTGCGACCGGCTTCGATGCTGTGACCGGCTCGCTCGACCGGATCGACATTCGCGGCAAAGGCGGTTTGCGGCTCAAGGACGCTTGGGCCGATGGGCCGACCACGTTCCTCGGTCTTCAAGCGCGTGGCTTTCCCAATTTCTACACGCTGGTCGGCCCGCACAATGGATCGGCGTTCTGCAATGTTGGAGTATGCGGCGGCCTACAGGCAGAATGGGTCACGCAGATGTTGGTGTACCTCACCGCCAAGGGCCTCAGCTTCGCCGAGCCTTCGCAAGCCGCCGAAGACGAATGGACCGAATCGATCTACCGCGATTTTTCCCGGACTTTACTGGCCGAGGCCAACGCCTGGTGGGTCAAGACGACAACCAGGCCCGACGGGTCGGTGGTGCGACGCACGCTGGTGCATGTCGGCGGCGGCCCCGAATATCGCAAGAAGTGCGAGCAAGTGGCATACCACGACTACGAAGGCTTTGAGCTCGCCTAACCTCGATCAACATTAACGTTGACAGACCTCCTGACGCGCTTCATTCAGGGCTGCAACAAGCGATCACGCGGGAGAGTTTCGCCTTGATATTCAGCGAATGGTCCGAGGTTTCGCCCTTAGCGGACCTGCTCATCCGCAGCGCAGCGCGCTATCCTGACCGGCAGGCGCTGGTGATGCCTGACCTGACGCTGACGTACGCCGAACTGCGCGATGCCTCGATCGAGATCGCACGCGGCATCATCGGGCTCGGGCTCGGTGCGCGCGCGCATGTCGGCATTCTAGCCAACAACAGCCGGGAACTGGTGACGGCCCTGTTCGGTGCCGCACTGGCCAACTGCGTGGCGGTGCCGCTCAATGCCCGGCACAAGAGCCGCGAACTCGGCTTCATCATCGAGAACGCGGATCTCGCGCTGATCCTGACAACGGCTGCCGATACCCGCTTCGTCGATTTTCGGGCGGTGCTCTCGGAAGCCTTGCCCTCGCTTGGCGCCAGCGCTTCCGGCGCACCCCTTGCGCTTGCCGAGGCCCCGCTCCTGCGCGGTGTCGTAGTGCTCGAAGGCGAGGCACCTTCGGGCTTCCTCACCCACGCAGACCTCGCGCTTGCAGCGCAGTCTGTCCCCGTCAGCGCCGTGGATGCCGCCCGCCGTGCCACGCGCCTGCGCGATACCGCCTTTATCATTTACACATCGGGTACCACGGCCAATCCTAAGGGCTGCCTGCTCGCTCACGAAGCCGTGACGCGTGGCCCCGTGGAGCGCGCAAGCAGCCGCTTCCGCGCTCGCGAACACGATGTGACCTGGGGCGGCGGCCCGCTGTTCCACATCGGCTCGCTGGCTCCTTTTATCGGCGTGATCGGCACAGGCGGGACTTATGTGACCGACGTGTTTTTCGATGCCGGGCGCGCGCTTGATCTGATGGAGCAGGAGCGCGTTTCGGTCGCATGGCCCTGGTTTCCCGCCATCCTGCAGCCACTACTCGATCACCCTGCATTCGATCCAGGGCGCCTCGCGGCCCTGCGCAAGGTCTTGCTGATTGCGCCGCCCGCTCTGGTGACCCGCGTACAGCAGACCTTTCCCGCAGCAGAGTTCATGCAGGCCTGCGGAATGACCGAAACCGCCGGAATATTCGCCCTTTGCGCGCCCGAAGAAACGCCCGAACAACGCGCAATCAGCCAGGGAAAACCAGTCCCCGGCATCGCGGTGAAGATCATCGAACTGGAGACTGGCGAGGAAGCGGCACCCGACGTTGTCGGCGAGATCCTGGTGCGCGGTTACTGCGTCATGGACAGCTACCACCGATCCCCCGAGAAGACCGCAGAAGCGCTCGATAGCGACGGCTGGCTGCACACAGGCGATCTTTACTCACGCGCTCCGGACGGCCAGCTGACCTTCCATGGCCGTGCCAAGGACATGCTCAAGGTCGGGGGCGAAAACGTCGCCGCGATCGAGGTGGAGGCTTATCTTTGCAGTCACCCGGCGGTAAAGCTTGCCGAAGTGGTCGGCCGCCCCGATCCGCGGCTTGACGAAGTGCCCGTCGCGTTCATCGAACTCCGCCCCGGCCAATCGGCCACCGAGGAGGAACTCATTGGCTTCTGCCAGGGCCGCATTGCCAGCTACAAGGTGCCGCGCGCGGTGTTTTTCGTGAATGACGGCGAATGGCCGATGTCTGCCACCAAGGTCGACAAGCGAGCCCTGCGCACCAGACTATAGACCAAGCAGCGCTCAGCGCTTCTCCATCCCGCTGAAGAAGATCTCGCAGAACGCATTCGAAATCTCGGGCGCCGAGTGCGCGCCGCCCGGCTGATACCAGCGATGCGTCCAGTTCAACATGCCGAACACGGCATTGGCGGCCACCGAGACGGCGATATCATTGCGCATTTCGCCCTTCCCGATCAGCTCGCTGATCAAGCTGAGGACGATGCGTTCGAAGGTTCGGGTCTTGGCCACGATCCGCTGCGCCCAGACGCTCTTCTCGTTGGTAACCCGGCTCATCTCTTCCTGAATGTAGACGTACATATGCGGATAGTACTGGTCATAGGCCGACATCAGCTGCGTAATCACTGCGCGAAGCTTTTGCGCGGCTTCCAGTGCCTCATCGGCGAAGATGGCCTCGCACGCCGCGATATTGGCCTCGACACCGACCCGCAGGCACTCGCGAAACAGTTCTTCCTTGCTGCCGAAGTAGTAATAGACCGTCGCGCGATCGAGCCCGGCCTTGTGGCCGATTTCGGCCAGTGTCGTCGCCTTGAAGCCATGCGCCTTGAACTGCCGGCCCGCGATCTCGACCAGTTCGGCACGCTTTGCCAGATAGTCCGCGCTGCCTTCTTCGAGTGCCGACTGGCGACGTTTTGAAATATTGCTCGTGGCTGCCATGGGCTGAGGACTATCCGCCTCCATATGTGCTGACAAGCCGTGTTTGTTCACGGGGTCAACTTCCGACGATGGCTCTGCGATCAACGATTTCAAGGCCAAATCCTTCAAGAGCAGCCATTTTCCGGCTGCTGGACGTAAGCAGCGCCATCCGTCCGACGCCAAGATCCTTCAATATCTGCGCGCCGATACCATAGTCGCGCTCGCTCGACTGGCGTGCGTATTCTCCGCGCCCGCCGAGAACGCGGCGGGAGATCGAGGCCCGATCCGGGTCCTGCACGAACACCGCAACCGCAGGGCCATCGTGCTGCGCCATCTGCCGCAAGGCTGCCGGGACATATTCCGGATGCGCATTGCGATAGCCCAGAAGATCGGCCGTCAGATCGAACTGGTGGACGCGAACCAGCGTGTCCCGATCCGGGGTAATCACGCCGCGTACCAGCGCCACATGCTCGCCAGTGTCAACCAGATCGCGGTAGACGTGGATCGTGAAGCTGTCGCCATAGTGGCTATCAATCGGGCCGCTGGCGACACATTCGACCAGAGTTTCCGTGCGCCGTCGCCACGCGATCAGATCGGCAATCGTGCCGATCTTCATGCCGTGCTGCGCGGCAAAGGGGATGAGGTCCGGCAGGCGGGCCATCGTCCCGTCAGCGTTCATCACCTCGCAGATCACGCCGGCCGGGATCAGCCCGGCGAGGCGCGAAATATCGACAGCTGCTTCGGTATGTCCGGCCCGCACGAGCACCCCGCCATCGCGTGCGACCAGCGGAAACACATGGCCCGGGGAGACCAGATCGCGCGGCCCGCACTGCGCGTTGATCGCGACCGAAATCGTCCGAGCGCGGTCAAAGGCGGATATTCCGGTCGTCACGCCTTCGCGCGCCTCGATCGAAACGGTGAATGCGGTCCCGTGGCCGGAGCGGTTGTCGCTCGACATTGGGGACAGCTCCAACTCGCGGGCACGCTGCGCCGTGATTGCAAGGCAGATCAGGCCGCGCGCGTGGATCGCCATCTGGTTGATCCGCTCAGGCGTGGCAAATTGCCCGGGGACGATGATATCCCCCTCGTTCTCGCGGTCGTCTGCATCGACCAGAATGAAGGGCCGACCGTTGCGCGCCTCGTCGATGATCTCGTCGGTGGTGGCAATCGCTGTCATCTCAGGCTCCTTCTTTCGAGCGGCTGCTTGCAATCTCGCGCAGCGGAGGAAGTCCATTGCTCATATCGCGCACATAGCCCGTGTTGTCGTAAGCGGTTTCGAAAGCCGCGCCGCTGAAGCTGTAGCAGGCACCGTACCGCGAAGGTTCGTCGGCGACGCGGCGAGGCTTGTGTCCATCGACGACATAGGCGCGGCCGCGCGCCACGAAGACAGCCATCTGCGCCATACGCCACAGATCAGTCTCGCCGGGCGCCATCACCTCGTGAGCCCAGCGGATGAACCCGCCAAAGAGGCTTCGTCCGCGATGGGCGGCCGGTTCCACAATGGCCTCGCCCTCCAGAACCGACGCCAGCGCAGGCTTGCCATCCAGATCAATCGTAAGGTGTTGCCGGCTCGATGCATCCCGATCGGTGAGCGAAATTTCGACTATCTCGCCGGGTAGATTACGCACCAACCGCGTCAGGCCCAACCGGGCGAGTTCAACCAGGTGGGTGCACTGCCCGCTGCGTTCCTCTCCGGAAAGCGCCAGCTCGCCGATGGGGCGACCGATGAGCTCGCGAAGTGCCGCGACCGCGCCTGGGCAACTCGTCTTGGGAAACCGGTCCATGCGGGCAACGACGTTGGATATGATACCGCCCTCGACAATCAGGGCCACACGCATGTCGTGGTAGTCGTCGAGCAGCCCCACATCGATCCCATCCGCCCGACGCGAGAAGGTGATCCGCCGCCGGTAAACGCCTGTCCCGTAGGCGGGATTCGGCGGATAGTGGATGAGGTTGTCAGACATGCGCCGTCAGCTTGCAGCGGCGAAACGACCGTACGCACCCTTGAAGAACAGCAGCGGACCGACTGCCCGCTCTACCGCCAGCGATTCAACCCGGCCCAGCACGATGGTGTGGTCTCCCGCCTCGATTTCATTCGCGAGAGCGCATTCGATATGCGCGACGACACCATCCAGCAGCGGCAATCCGCGCTCCGACAACCGGTGCGACGTCCCTTCGAACTTGTCGCCCCCGCGCGAGGCGAAACGGCGGCAGAGCTCGATCTGGTCATCGGCCAGCACATTGACGCAGAAATAGCCGCCTGCCCGCACTAGCGGCCAGCTGCTCGAACCACGGTCCGGAAAAAATGCAACCAGCGGAGGATCGAGCGAGACCGAGGTAAAGCTGCCCACAACCAGTCCCGCCGCCTCGCCATCATGGCTCACGCCGGTGATGACGCAGACCCCGGTCGGGTAGTTGCCAAGCACGGAGCGGAAGTGGCCCGGATCGATCTCGACCCTGATATCGGTTTCGCCTTCCGCTGCCGCGCGATCGCTCATCATGTCAGCGCCCGGTCCACACCGGCTTGCGGCGCTCTCGACCCGCCAGCTCGCCCTCGCGCTTGTCCTGGCTCTCCGCATATTGCTCGATCTCCTCGAAGCGCGTCATGAGCGCGACTTCGAGCGGATGGCCCAGACGGCCGAGTGCGGCAGCCTTTGCCGCCTGGTTCGCCAGCGGCGAAGCCGCGTTGATCTTGTCCGCCCACTTCTGCGCCGTGGCCGCGAGGTCGGCGAATGGGACAACCTCGTTGACCAGCCCGAAGCGCTCGGCCACATCGGCCTTGATCCGCTCACCGGTCAGGATCATCGCCATCGCGATATGGTGCGGCAGTTGCCGCATAGCGCGGTGGACGACCCCGCATTCGCCGATGATGCCGACCTTGGTTTCGGGCAGACCGAACTGCGCGGTCTCTGCCGCCACGATGATATCCGCGCACATCGCCAGTTCAAAGCCGCCGCCAACGCAGAAGCCTTGCACCGCCGCAATCAGCGGCTTCTTGAGCGTGACCAGCGGCCCGCCGATCCCGGTCAATCCGCCTGCCAGCGCCATGCGCGTCTTGCGCTCCGCCCCGCCTGAAACGTCAGCCCCGATGCAGAACCCCTTCTCGCCTTCTGCCGAGAGGATCGCGCACCAGATGTCGGGATCCGAATTGATCGTGTTCCACGCATCCAGCAGCAGATCGTCCATCTCCTGGGTGATCGCGTTGAGCCCCTGCGGGCGGTTCAGGCGGACATGCGCGACATGCCCCTCGATGGTAAATTCGACGTCTGCCATGGTTACTCCTTGGGCGCGACGAGTGGGCTCGTCGGCGTGGACTTGAATTGTTGGATGACGGCCTTGAGGCCCTGTTCTTTCATGCGCTGCCGGACTTCGAGTACAGCGGGCGCGAGGTGCAGCAGCGCGTCGATCTCCGCGATGCCCGATAGCGCCTGACGGAAGCC
>CANFIV010000066.1 GCA_947446935.1 Sphingomonadaceae bacterium
GGCAGCGCATTGCTGGGGCGGTATTGTCCTTCATGACGTCATCAACGACCGCTTTGCCCACAAGGCGATCGAAAAGGGCGCGGACGGATTGATCCCGGTCGCGGCCGGTGCAGGCGGCCATGCCGGCGCGCTTTCGCCGTTCGCGCTGATGCAGGAAATCCGCACCTGGTTCGATGGCCTCGTCGCGCTGTCGGGTGCCATCGCGCATGGCCGCTCGATCCTCGCCGCGCAGGCTCTGGGCGCCGATTTCGCCTATATCGGTTCGGCCTGGATCGCGACCACGGAAGCCCGCGCAGCGGAGGGTTACAAGCAGGGGATCGTCGAAGGCCGGGCCGACGACATCGTCTATTCGAACCTCTTCACCGGGGTACACGGCAATTATCTGCGCGGCTCGATCGTCAAGGCCGGGCTCGATCCCGACAACCTGCCCGAAAGCAGCCCCGCAGCGATGAACTTCGGCTCGGGCGGCAACACCGAGGCCAAGGCCTGGAAGGACATCTGGGGCTCGGGCCAGGGCATCGGCGCGGTTGAAAAGGTTGAAAGCGTAGCCGATCGCGTCGCGACCCTCACCGCGCAGTACCGCGAAGCTGCTAACGGACTCGATACCGACAGCGCACCGTTCCGCGGTTAGAACCCTAAAGCTTGCTCTCCGTTCCCTGCCACAGCATCTCGGCCATGCGGTCGAGGTGACTGTAGTCAAGTGCCGGATCGTGCCGGTTGAGCACGATCTCTTCGCCCTTGGGCGGGTTCAGCAGGCGTCGGCGCAGGGCACGCTGCAGCAGATCGAGCCGCATCAGCGCCTCCATGCCCGCAAGCTCGGGATCATGGCAGCGTGCGCGGCTCCAGCGTATCTCGATCTGGCCGATCCGCTCGGTGACCATTTCCGAATACGTGGTGTGCGGCCCGCGATGCAGCGGCAGACCGATCCGCATAGCGCCGTTTTCGGTCGCGGGAAGCAGCAGCCCATTGCGGCGGAAATCGTGGAAGCCGATCTGTTCCGGACTGAGCGAGACAATCATCCGGCTGAATGCGCGGCGGCCCAACATCGCGCGCGGCAGCAGATGGTGGCGCTGCAGACCCGGGTGATAGCCAAGCTTCCCCGGAACGTTGACCGAGCGAAACGGGATGTGAGCCCGCGTACAGGATCCGGCCTGGACCATGCACGGAAAGATCGCGTGCGCGGCTTAACAGCGCGCTCGCAGGTGCCGTAAACCGAAAGCCTAAACCTAGCGCAGGCGCGCGTTAAGCTTGGTTCGCCCGTCCGGCTCCAACCAGACCGCCCCCGCGCCCGAAAGCACCACTTCGCGCGGGGTATCGACCCGGCCATGTGCGAAAAGCCAGTCAGTGAGCCGCACTGCAATCCGGCTTTCTTCCAAGCCCGGAGCACCATCTTTGGCCCAGAGGGTGAATTCCTGACCGATCAGGAAGTCCAGCCCTTCACTGGCCAGACCATGCTCAGTGCGCTCCAGCGCGGTGAGCGCAAGCGCTGGAAAGGGTCCGCCGGCAAGCCAGATACCCACCGCCTCGGCGAACCAAGCAGGGGTGACGGCAATGCGGGCGGGCCGCCAGATGATCGCCTCAAGTCCCTCAAGCTGGGTCAGCTGGCGCAAGATGGTCGCCGCGATGCGTAGCACCGGTGAAAGGTTTTCGGCGCCGGCCAGATGCGGCCCCACAAGGAAATGGACCGCCTCGCAGTTCGCCATAGTAAAGTCGGCCGGCAAGGCCACACGGTGGACGGCTTCGGGCGGGATGAGCGCTGCAGCCGGAGCGAGCCCGGCCAGATCGAACGTCAGCCCGTCACGCAGCAACTCGGCAGCGCCCGGCTCCAACTGACCTGCGTTGACGAGCGAGAATGCATCGGTTTCGGCAGCAAGTGCGGCAATCCGTCCCACTGCTGGCCGGCCCTTCTCGCCGAACAGCAGCGCAGCGAGAGGCTCCCGCCCCACTGCACGCTCGATCACCACCTGATACGCTCCCTGTCTGCCGGCTAGTTAGTGACACCAATGTCGATATGGCGTCGAGCCCTGTGTTTCCGATCTGGAGGAAAATAGGACAAGCCACAAAAGGCAGAACGTTAGAATGCGCCCATCGTTAAACCTGCCGCCATGGATTGGCCCAAATCGCGGCACTTTTGCAGTGAAACCAAATCCATGATCTTGGGTGCCAAAATCTCCTCGGGCGACTGTGCGCCGAGATTTACAATCAGCCCTTCCGCGATTCGCCGCAAACGCCAACCCGTCACAATCCGGTCCAGCTGCCGCTCGGCACCCGATCCGTCCGATCCTGCTGCGATGAGTGTGGCATAGGCGCGGCCCTCGATCTGCCCGAGCAGCGGATAATAGCAGCGATCGAAGAACTCCTTCATCGCTCCGCTCATCGTGCCAAGGTTTTCCGGGCAGGCGAACACATAGCCGCAAGCAGAGAGGAGGTCTTCCGGCATGGCCTCCCCCGCGGGCAACAGCCGCGCGGCCCCTTCGGTAAGAGCGCCCTCGAGAGTTGCCTCGGCCAAGGCTCGCGCCGCGCCTGTCCGGCTGTGCCAGATAATCAGCAGCATGGGGACTTCAGCAGCCATCTCCATTGTTTCCAGAGCCGCCTGCCGCACCGCCAATCGCGCCGCCGATGGCTCCGCCGAGCATTCCGCCGAGGCCGCCCAAGCCCCGCTTCTTGGGCTTGGGCTGGCATTGCTGCTGCTGTGCATCACCCTGTCGCCGACTATTGCCGCCCGCTTCCTGGCCGTCCATCCCGGGCATACCGACCAGGAACCCGTTCATCGAGCGGTGCCGGATCTGTGCGGTCCATTCCGGCTTCCACGGCGCTTTGGGGTTGGCCGGGCGCGGCGGATAGACGAAGTCTTCTTCCGGCCCATAAGCATAGAGCGTCGCCATCTCGAATTCCGGCGCGGCGGCCTTGACCTCCGCCGGGATCATGCAGGTCGTCGTGGCCGGCGCCAGAACGGTGCGCGCCGCCACCAGCCGCGCGACCGTCCTGGGCGAAAGCCAATCCGAAAGACCGCCGCCGAATTCGCGCGTCTGGCTTGACGACCACCAGACAATATCACCCATCCCGCCGCCCGGGGCGGACTTCCCGCCAAACAGCGAGGCATGGTAGCCGGTCGCGTCGGTCAGCGGGTTCCACCGCAGCAGCGTCGCCCCGCTCGGCTGCGGGAACGTGGTGGGGCGCAGTGCCCCCATAAAATCATGCGTCAGCGTGAAGTTCATTTCGGGGCTATAGTTGCCCGCAACACGGTGCGCGCCGAGCAGCGAGCTGTCGGTCTTGATCGACTTGCCATCATCGTTGGGCCAGGAACCATACGTCCTGCTGTTGCCCGGGCTTACCGAGCGCTCCATCGGCACCGAGCTCGTCCACAGGCCCGGCGGCATCTGGCCGGCCGCGATCTTGGAAAAGTCGATCACCACAGGCTGACCAGCGGGCGCATGCTCGCCGCAGCCCCAAAAGATCAGGATGCGCCCCTTGGGACGCTGGAAGTTGCGCTTCTCGGGCGGTTCGACGGGGCCTTGCGGCGTGTTGGTCTTGACCGGGCTCTTGAGCGGAACCGACACGCCAAGCTTGGCCCCGGCGGGCATGAAATGGTCCGCCTTTGGTGGCCCGCCGTCAGGCATCCTGCTGCTGCCAAGTTCCAGCCACAGCTCGTGCTGCGGCCCATTGCCCTTGCCGCCGAACGCCATGCCGAGCGCGGCGCCCATGCCGCCACCCTTCATGCCGGCCATGCCTGCCATCATGCCGGCGCTCGTGCCGGCGCGCATTTCATAGCGCGCGATGGGTGCGGCGGTCTGCGCCACGCTCAAACCGGCGATGACAGCACTCGCGGCACCGGCAAGCGCGATAAGACGAACGGTTGTCTTGGTCATCAGCTCAAATCCCTCTGTTAGGCCGTGACTCGGCCCTTCCACGATCGCGCGCCCAAATTTTTCTTTGGATCAAGCGACCATATCCGCAGGCATCCTGTCAATCGCGCTGCGCCAAAGCGGTGATCTGGCGCATACTATAGGCAGCTTTTTTGCGGCTCTACACCCGGGCCCTTCCCCGCACCGCGCCGATGGTCTAGCCCCGGGCCATGATCCCCGTCACCGCCATTACCCAATCGCTATCGGGCCTCGCTTGGCGTTGGCGCGGGGGCAATATGGATCTTGGCCATGGTAACGCCAGTGCGCTTGGCGGCCTCGACGATCTGGTTGACCAGCTGCTTCTCTCACGCGGTGTTGAGCGCACCGACCTAGAGCGCCATCGCCGCCCCACCCTGCGCGATTTCCTGCCCGATCCTTCGATCTTCCGCGATATGGATAACGCCGCCGCGAGGCTGGCCGATGCCGTAACCGGGGGTGAGGCGATCACCGTCTATGGCGATTACGATGTGGACGGGGCGACCAGCGCCGCGCTGCTGATCCGCTTCCTGCGCGGCCTTGGCGTCTCGGCCCGGCCCTATATCCCCGACCGCCTGCTCGAAGGCTATGGCCCTTCGGCGGAAGCGCTGGTGCGGCTGGCCCGCGAGGGTGCCCAGCTCATCGTGACAGTCGATTGCGGAGCCATGGCCTATGAGGCGCTGGGGGCCGCGAAGGCAGAAGGCGTCGATGTGATCGTAGTCGATCACCACAAGTGCGCGGAGGAGCTCCCGCCCGCAACCGCGCTGGTCAACCCCAATCGGCTCGACGAATCCGACGAAGCGGCATCCCATGGCCATATGGCCGCAGTAGGCGTGGCCTTTCTGCTCGCGGTCGCCACTCTGCGCACCTTGCGCGAGCGGGGCTTCTTCGCAAGCCGCCGCGCGCCTGACCTGATGGCACTGCTCGATCTGGTCGCGCTGGGCACGGTGGCGGATGTCGCGCAGATTCGCGGGCTCAATCGCGCCTATGTGGCGCAAGGCCTCAAGATCATGGCGCGGCGCGAGAACGTGGGGCTCGCCGCGCTGATCGATGCCAGCCGCCTGAAGCGCGCGCCCACGTGCAGCGATCTCGGCTTCGCACTTGGCCCGCGCATCAATGCGGCCGGGCGGATCGGCGATTCGGGCCTTGGCGTGCGCCTGCTTACAACCGAAGACGCCGAGGAAGCCCGAACCATCGCCGCGCAGCTTTCAGAGCTCAACGACGAGCGCCGCGCCATCGAGCAAGCTGTGCAGGAAGCCGCCGAGGCCCAAGTCGATGCGCAGCACAATCGCAGCGTGGTGGTCGTTCATGGTTCAGGCTGGCACCCGGGAGTGATCGGCATCGTGGCCGGGCGCATCAAGGAAAAGACCGGCAAGCCGACCCTCGTGATCGCCGAAGACGGTGACGCGGATGGGAACGGCAAAGGGTCCGGTCGCTCGATCGCCGGGGTCGATCTCGGCGCCGCGATCATTGCCGCACGCGCCGCTGGCCTGCTGATTGCGGGCGGCGGGCACGCCATGGCCTGCGGCCTTACCGTCGCGCCCGATCAGCTCTCGCGCCTCACCGATTGGCTGGAGGAGCGCCTTGCGCGCGAAGTGGCCAACGCGCGGCGCGGACAGGCGCTGCTGCTCGATCTCTCACTGGCACCGGGAGGGCTGACCCCCGATCTTGTCGAGAAGCTCGAAGGCGCGGGTCCGTTTGGCATCGGCTGGCCCGGTCCGCGCATCGCGGTGGGCCCGGTGCGGCTGATCAAGTGCGATCTGGTGGGGGCAGATCACGTTCGCATGGTGGCAGGCGGGCAGGACGGGCGCTCTTTCAAGGCCATGGCCTTCCGCGCCGCCGAGACGGAGATGGGCCAAGCGCTACTTCACGCATCGCGCGGGCGGCAACTTTGGCTGGCCGGACGCGCCAAGATCGACGACTGGGGCAGCCGCCCCGCGGCCGAACTCCATGTGGAGGATGCGGCCTTCGCCGACTGAAGCCTGCCCCTTGGGACAAGGATCGCCAGCTCAGGCTGCGAGGGGGTTGACCTTAAAGCCGCACCGCCCTAGAGGCGCGGGCCTGCCACGTGGCCCTTGCCAGTGGCCCCTTCGTCTAGCGGTTAGGACGCGGCCCTTTCACGGCTGAAACACGGGTTCGATTCCCGTAGGGGTCACCATCAGGTCACGGTTGCAGGCCGGCTTGTCGGCAAAGCGCATGCCATAGGCCTTCCAGCGGCCCCTTCGTCTAGCGGTTAGGACGCGGCCCTCTCACGGCTGAAACACGGGTTCGATTCCCGTAGGGGTCACCAGACCGGTCGCATGGCCCACTATTCCTTGAGGAACTGATGGACGCCGATTCGGTCAGCTACTTCGCGGCTTTCGCCGGAGCTGGCGGAATTGCCATGGCGGCAGCACTATTTGCCGCGCTCCGCGATCGCAGCCAGCGCCGACGCCGGAATCTGGATCGGGTGAGCCTGGTCTCTTGGGGCTTGATGTCAGTCCTGTTCACGATGCTGGCGGTGATGCTGTTCGCCACCGCCGCGAAATTCTACTTCATGCGCGGGGCTTAGAGCCGCATTTGCAGGCTTGTCATCGTCCCGCAAAATTTGTTTCAGAAACCGACACAAAAGCGCAGCTTTTTGCCGTAATGTGGGAACGTTAAAGCGCAGCCCGGCTCTCATCGCACCGCAGAAAACAGGCCCGACCAAGGTGGAAACAACATTGTCATGAAGGGCTGGTCCCTACCTTGGCCCGGAATTACGGTGGCCCTCTGCACGTGCGCCGCGATGATCATCACGGGGGTCAGTGTAGGGCTCGCACTTGCGGTGCTCATCCTTTGGATGGGCACATTGTGGCTTTCCAGCCCTGAACCGGTTGTCGAAACCCGCGTGCCGGACGAGGGCACAGTCTCGCGCCAGGCCATGATCGAGCTGGTGGAGCCTTTCAGCGTGCCGGTGCTCATGCTTGATGGCCAGCGGATCGCCGCAGCCAATGCCGCAGCGCGCGAGGCGCTAGGGCCCCACATCATCGGACAGGATGCGCGTGTGGCGCTGCGCCACCCCGAAGCCATCACCTTGCTCGACATGCCCCAAGGCAGCGCGATCGTGCGGGGCCTCACTGGCTCACGCAGCATCTGGCATGTCAGTCGCGTGAGCATCGACCAACGCTTTTCATTGATTGAATTGGTCAACCGCACGGTCGAGGCCGATATCAGCCGATCGCACACCGATTTCGTCGCAAATGCCAGCCACGAACTGCGCACCCCCCTTGCCTCGATCATCGGCTATGTCGAGACGCTGGCCGACCCGGATGCCAAAGTCGATGCCGTGACTGCCGCACGTTTTCACAACACGGTGCTGCGCGAATCAAAGCGCCTGCAGAGCCTGGTCGAGGATTTGATGTCGCTTTCGCGGATCGAGGCGGAAAAGCACGAGCTGCCGCGCGAGCGGATCGATCTGGGCCAACTGGCCTCCAGCATCGGCGGCGAGGTCGGGGCGACCTATGGCGAAAACCGCATCATCGTGAATGCCGCCGATGCGGTCGTGATCGGGGATCGCCAGCAGCTCGATCAGGTGGTCCGCAACCTGATCGATAACGCACTGAAATA
>CANFIV010000067.1 GCA_947446935.1 Sphingomonadaceae bacterium
AAGGTGGCCGAGCAGCTGTTCTGGTCGAGCTTCACCAACGCCGGCCAGATCTGCGTCGCCGCCAAGCGCATCTATATCCACGAGGATATCTATGACGAGATGAGCGCCGCAATCGCCGCCTATGCCAAGACTGTCACGGTCGGCGATGGTGCCAACCAGGGCACTGGCGTCGGTCCGATCCAGAACAAGAAGCAGTTCGACCGCGTGTGCGAGCTGATCGAAGACGCCAAGACCAACGGCTACAAGTTCCTCGTTGGCGGCGATGTCGATCCCTCGGGCTCGGGCTACTATGTGCCGATCACCATCCTCGACAACCCGCCCGAAGACGCGCGGATTGTGGCCGAGGAACAGTTCGGCCCGGTCATGCCGCTGATGAAGTTCTCGACCGACGACGAGGTTATCGCTCGCGCCAACAACTCGGATTATGGCCTCGCCGGCGCGGTGTGGACCAAGGATACCGACCGCGGTGTGGCGATTGCCGAGCAGCTCGAAACCGGCACGGTGTGGATCAACGAGTTCCTTCACCTTTCGCCGTTCGCGCCCTTCGGCGGCCACAAGCAGTCGGGCTTCGGTGCGGAATACGGCATCGAAGGTCTGAAGGAGTTCACCTACAGCCAGGTGATCACCATCAAGAAAGACGCGCTGGTCTGATGTCCGGACGGGGCCTGGCTGCGCGAGAGCTGCGCAGCCGGGCCCCGTCATGGGAGCACATTCTGTGAATTATGTCCGCAATTCCTGGCATGTCGCGGCGTGGAGCTGTGACATAGCTGAGGGAAAGCCCTTTGCCGTGTCCATTCTGGGCGAGCCGGTGGTGATCTGGCGCGGCGTATCGGGGGGCTTGCGGGCATTTGAGGACCGCTGTGTCCACCGTCTGGCACCGCTCTCGCTTGGGCGCTGTGAGGGCGAAAACTTGCGCTGCATGTATCATGGGCTGCTGTTCGGGCCGGACGGGGCAGTGGTTGAGATTCCGGGGCAGAACCTGATCCCCGCAGGGGCGAAAGTCCGCACCTATCCGGTGGCTGACCGGCACGATTGGATCTGGGTGTGGATGGGCGATCCGGCGCTTGCCGATGAAGCGCTGATCCCGGCGGCGGTGGGGATCTCCGAACCTGACTGGCTTTTGGGTCACGGACAGCTGGACTATGCGGCTGAGGCCCGTTTGATCTGCGACAACCTTCTCGATTTCAGCCACCTCACCTATGTCCATGCGCAAAGCTTTCAGGCGGGATCGGAATTTGCCGAGCACCAGCCGAAGATCACTCCGCTTGATCGCGGCGTGCGTGTCACTCGCTGGCTTCCTGCCGCCGTAGGCAACTGGCGCAATCCGCACGATGTGCCAGTCGAGGCCTACCAAACCTATGATTTCCTCGTGCCGGGGGTGCTGCTTATGTGGTCCGCGAACTACCCCGTCGGCACGGCTACGCGGCTGGGTGATGCAGTGCCGTCCATGGCGGATGCGCTCTCCGGGCTCAATTTCACCAGCCAGGCGGTTACCTCGACCGGGCCCGGCACGGCGCGCTATTTCTTTTCGTGGGGCCCGCATTGCCGCCATGGCGACGCGGCAAAGCGTGACATGATGATGGGAATCGCCGGCCAAGCCTTTGCCGAAGACAAGACCATGATCGAGGCACAGCAGCGGGTAATTGCCGCCACGCCCGATCCGCGGATCATGCCCACCGCGCACGACCGCGGAGTGACGCTCTACAATCGGCTGGTCGAGCGACTAGCCCGTGACAATCCTTCCGAACTGGAGCCTGCCGCGTGATCGATATTACCAAAATCAAAGCCATCGATGTGCATGTTCACGCCGAGGTTTCGTGCCACGATCCGGAAGACCCGGTGATGGGCAAGTTCTTCGATGCCGCCTCGGCCTATTTCAAGGCCCCGCGTGAGCGGCCCAAGATGCCCGAGATCGCCGAGATCTACCGCGAGCAGCAGATTGCCTTCTGCCTGTTCACGGTCGACTGCGAGAGCGGGATCGGCGCCAAGCGGCTCTCCAATTACGAGATCGCCGAGTTCGCTGCCAAGAACGACGATATCTGCATGGCTTTCGCCTCGATCGACCCGCACAAGGGCAAGCTCGGCGCGCGCGAGGCGCGTGATCTGATCGAGAACTACGGGGTCAAGGGCTTCAAGTTCCACCACATCATGCAGAACATCGATCCGGCGGCGCAAGTCGGCTATCCGATCTACGAGGTGATTGCCGAGCACAAGCTGCCCGCGATCTTCCACACCGGCCATTCGGGCATGGGCACCGGCATGCGCGGCGGTGGCGGGGTGCGGCTGAAATATGGCCAGCCGATGCTCGTCGATGATGTCGCGGTCGATTTCCCGGACATGAAGGTGATCCTCGCGCATCCCTCGTGGCCCTGGGTGGATGAGAGCCTCTCGATGGCGCTGCACAAGGACAACGTGTTCATCGATCTCTCCGGCTGGAGCCCCAAGTACTTTGCGCCGCAGATCATCCAGTATGCCAACACGCAGCTGAAGCATAAGATGCTGTTTGGATCGGACTTCCCGCTGATCCATCCGCAAAAGTGGATCGATGCGGCGCTCAAGGTGGGCTTCAAGGATGAGGTGCTGCCAGGCATCATGAAGGACAACGCGCTGCGCGTGCTCGGGCTGGGCTGAGCACGCATGGCCAGCGAACCCGCCGATATCCGCGGCTGGCAGCGGCTGAGTGGTGCCATTACGACTTCGGGGCGGCTTGAGGACAACGATGTTGCGCGGTTGGCGGCGCTGGGTGTGCGCCATGTCGTCAATCTTGCACTCGACAGCCATCCCGAAGCGTTGGCTGATGAGGCCGACAAGTTCGCGGCGCAGGGCATTGCCTATACCCACATCCCCGTGCCGTTCGACGCGCCGGATGAGGCGCATTTTGCTGCATTTCGTGCTGCGCTGGAGCAAGGGCTGGTGCCGGTCCACGTGCATTGCATCATGAACTGGCGGGTCAGTGCGTTCTTCTACCGCCTGCATCGCGATCATGATGGCATGCCCGAAGCAGAGGCGCGCGCGCTGATGGCACAGCAGTGGCTCCCCGATGCCAGTGAAAAGCCCGAGTGGCGGGTCTGGGCCGACTTTATCGCGCAAAAGGATCGCTGATGAATTTTGCAGGCCTGCATGTCGTGATCACCGGCGCATCGACCGGGATTGGACGCGCGACAGCCGAGCGGGTGGTGCGCGCCGGCGCGCGGGTGACGCTGATTGCCCGGCGCGGCGAGCTGCTCGCGGATCTTTGCGCTGAACTCGGTGCAGGCGCTGGTTGGGCGGCGGCCGATGTCGGCCGGCAGGATCAGCTGATTGCTGCGCTGGACAGTGCAGTGGCGCAGCACGGGGCCATCGATGCCCTGTTCCTCAATGCCGGGACGGGCGGCACGTTCGCTCCGCTCGAAAGCTACAGTGACGACGCATTCGATGCGCTGATGGCAGTCAACATGCAGGCCCCGTTCTGGGCAGTGCGCCATGTGCTGCCCGCCATGAAGGCGCGGGGAGCCGGATCGATCCTCATCACCGGCAGCCTTGCCTCCGAGCGCGGCATGGCGATGAATGTCGGCTACGTCATGAGCAAGCATGCGGTGCTTGGCCTCGCGCGTGCGGCAGCGATCGAGGCGGCCCCGCACGGCGTGTGCGTCAATTGCCTTGTTCCCGGTTTCATCGCCACGCCGCTGCTCGATGGCGTACCGCCCGAACAGCTCGGGTCGCTTGCTGCCAATGTGCCCCAGCAGCGGCTGGGCAGTGCGGCGGACGTGGCTGAAGTTGCCGCTTTCCTTCTTTCGGGCGCAGCCGCCCATGTCACTGGCCAGAGCTGGGCGGTGGATGGCGGTGTGCTCGGCACTCTTGCCATCAGGTAGCTTCCCCATGACGCTCAAATACTATCACGCCGAACCACTGGCGAATTCGCTCAAGTCGATGGCTCCGCTCAAGGAGAAGGGGCTCGCGTATGAGAGCATCTACGTCGACCTGCACAAGTTCGAGCAGCACCAGCCGTGGTTCACCGCCATCAATCCCGAGGGGCAGGTGCCCGTGCTCGATCACGACGGCACGATCATCACGCACACCACGGTGATCAACGAGTACCTGGAAGACGTGTTCCCGGATGCCCAGCCGGCAGATGGCCCGCTGCGGCCGCGCGATGCGGTGGGGGCGGCGCGGATGCGCTATTGGAACAAGTTCGTCGACGAGCAGGTGATGAACTTTGTTTCGATGCATGGCTGGCACCGCATGGTCGGCGTGATCGCGCGGAACATCGATAGCGGCGATTTCGAAAAGCTGCTGGAAAGCATCCCACTTCCCGATCAGCGCAAGAAGTGGGCGACCGCGCGCTCAGGCTTTTCCGAGGCGGATCTCGCCAATGCGACGGCCAAGATCGAATATGCGGTGGACAAGGTCGAGAAGCAGCTGGGCGAAACGCCGTGGCTCGCGGGCCAGACTTACACGCTCGCGGACATCAATTTCTACTCGCACTGCGGCATGATGGTGGAGCGCATGTTCCCCGATATGGACATCGCCAAGCGCGCGCCGCGCCTTGTCGAATGGCGTGACCGCGTCACCGCCAGGCCGGGCATGGCCGCAGCGCTCAAGAGCGAGGACCGCACCGCGCCGGGCTTGCGCACTTGGTCGGGGCATGTGCGCTGATGGCGGGGTTTGTGCTGATCCATGGGTCGTGGCACGGCGGCTGGTGTTTCGATCCCGTTGCGGCCTTGCTGCGCGCCCGGGGACATACCGTTGTCGCGCCGACTTTGCCCGCGATGGGCGGGACGGCCGAGGAAATAGCCGCGATCACGCTGGGCGAATGGGGCGAATTTGCTGCACAGCATTGCCGCGATCTGAAGGCCGAGCTGGGCGGCGGCCCAGTCGTGCTTGCAGGACATAGCAGAGGCGGCCTTGTGGTGAGCACGGCGGCGGAACGCGATCCCGCCGCGATGGATGCGCTGGTCTACATCTGCGCGATGATGCTGCCTTCGGGTGTTTCTCGCGCCGAGTTCAAGACGATGGAAGAGCCCAATCCTGATTTCGATGCGATCATTAGCAAGGTGTATGGTGGTGCTGCCACCGTGGTCGATCCGGCGCTTGCCGGACCGGTCTTTGCGCAAATGTCGCCGCCTGATCTTGTTGCAAGTGTTCTGCCTCGTCTGGTGGCAGAGCCGCACGGGCCGCGCGCGGAATTGCTGCAGCTGACAGCGGAGCGCTGGGGCAGCCTGCCGCGCACGTATGTCGAGTGCACCGAGGACCGCACAATCCCCATCACCAGCCAGCGACGGATGCAGGCAATGAGCCCCGGTGCGCGGGTGGTGACGCTCGATGCCGATCACAGCCCTTATCTCTCGCGTCCGGTTGAACTCGCCGACGCGCTGGAGCGAGCCATCCCGGTTTGATAAGGACAGCGCGATGCGCGAAGTGAGGCTGAGCCCGCAGGGAGACTTCGACAATGCTGCACTGCCTGCGCAGCATATTGCGGTCCACCCTGTGTCTGCCGCGATGGGGGCCGAGATCACCGGCGTGCTCCTTGGCAGCCTTTCGGATGCAGCATTTGGCGAACTGCGTGCAGCGCTCTGGCGGCACAAGATGGTTTTCTTGCGCGATCAGCACCTGACCCACGCCGAGCACGAGGCCTTCAGCGCCCGCTTCGGACCCTTTGCCGTCGATGCCTATACGCAGGGCGTGGAAGGGCACCGCAATGTCCATCCGCTCATCAAGGAGGCCGATACGCGCACCAAGGCGCTGTTCGGCAGCGGCTGGCACACCGATTCGCCGTTTCTGGACGAGCCACCCTCGGTCACGATCCTGCGCGCGGTCGAAGTGCCGCCTTATGGCGGGGACACCACCTGGGCCGATACGCAGCTGGCCTGGCGCATGCTGAGTCCGGCGATGCAGGCCATGCTGCGCCCGCTGAAGGTGCACATGTCGGCCGAGGCGAACATGCTGACGCAGGAGCGGATCAGCGGGAAGCCGATGGCCTTTGCCACCGAGGCACGGCGCGTGGCGGCGGTGCAGGGCAACTTCCACCCGCTGGTGCGCACGCATCCCTATACCGGGCTGCCATCGCTCTATGTTGACGAGGTCTATGCCGTCGGGATCGAGGGCATGACCGAGGCGGAAAGCCGCCCGCTGCTTGATTTCCTGACCCGGCACATCACGCAGGCCGGGTTCACCTGCCGCTTGCGCTGGGAGCCGGGCATGATCGCGATGTGGGACAACCGCGCGGCGCTGCATCTGGCACCGAACGATTATGATGGGTTCCGGCGGGAGATGTACCGCACGACGATGGCGGGGGAGCGGCGGGTTTAGTTTTGTAGACTTGACGCGGTTTTGTGGGTCGCGCAGGATTCCCGCCTGCGCGGGAATGACGAAGTCCTTGTTGGCCAGTTCTGCTCGTCATTCCCGCGAAGGCGGGAATCCAGAGCCGTCCGGCGCAGCGTCAATCCCCGAAAAAATTGAGTTCCAGCAACACGTTGTTGGGATCGCTGACGAAGATCTGGCGCAGGCCGATGGAGTCCACGGTATTGAGCTGGAACGCAGTGCCGAGCGCGCCCACGCGCTCCATCAGTTCATCGTAGCCCGAGCAGTTGAGCGCAACATGGTGCACCGCGCCGGTCAGTGCGCCGGGTTCAACTTCGCGGTCGAAGGCGCGGGGGCAATCGACCGAGTTGATGTGTACGATCGCCTTGCCGCCAGCGTCGTACATCCACTGCGCGTTCTCAGGCGTCAGCGGCGGGGGCGCGTTGCGCCGTTCGAGATTCAGCAGCGCCTTGTAGAACTCGGCGGTCTCGTCGAGCTTGTCGGTGATCAGGTTGACGTGATCGAGCCAGTTGACCTGCATCGTACTCTCCATTGTGTGCTGGTGCGGGCGGCAGCATCCCATGCCGCCGCCCGCCCGGCAATCAGCTCTTGAACACCACCGTCTTGGTGCCGTTGAGCAGCGCGCGATCTTCCAGATGGAGCCGCACCGCTTCGGCCAGCACGCGGCGTTCGACATCGCGGCCCTTGCGCACCAGATCTTCCGGCGTGTCCGCGTGGGTTACGGTTTCCACATCCTGATGGATGATCGGGCCTTCGTCGAGGTCGGTCGTGACGTAGTGGCCGGTCGCGCCGATCATCTTCACGCCGCGCGCATGGGCCTGATGATAGGGTTTGGCACCCTTGAAGCTCGGCAAGAACGAGTGGTGGATGTTGATGCACTTGCCGTTGAGGAACGAGGCCATGTCGTCCGACAGGATCTGCATGTAGCGCGCGAGCACAACGAGTTCGGCGCCGGTCTCGTTCACGATCGCCTTTACCTGGGCTTCCTGCTGCGGCTTGGTGTCCTTGGTGACGGGCAAGTGATGGAACGGCATGTCGCCGATCATCGACACTTGCAGCGCCTCCTTGGGGTGGTTGCAGACGATGCCGACCACGTCCATCGGCAGTTCGCCGATGCGCACGCGATACAGCAGATCGCCCAGGCAATGAT
>CANFIV010000068.1 GCA_947446935.1 Sphingomonadaceae bacterium
TATCAGGCGCGCAAAAAGATTTCGGACGAAGCGCGCAAATTGCCCCAAGGCGTGGTCGGCCCGTTCGTCGATGATGAATTCGGCGATGTCAGTTTCGGCCTTTATGCGCTCAAGGCGAAGGGCGTGCCCCAGCGTAACATGACGCGCGAAGCCGAGCGGCTGCGTCAGCAGTTGCTGCATGTGCCCGGTGTCGACAAGGTCAAGATTCTGGGCGAGCGGCCCGAGCGCATCTATGTCGAATTTGCGCAGGAGCGGCTCGCCACGCTGGGCGTTTCCCCGCGCGCGATCTTTGAAGCACTGGCGAAACAGAACCTGATGACGCCCGCCGGTTCGATCGAAAGCAAGTCGCAGCAAGTGGTTGTGCGTCTGGATGGCGCCTTTGATGATATTTCAAAGATCCGCGACCTGACCATCGTGGCCAATGGCCGAACATTGCGCCTTTCCGACATCGCCAAGGTCGAGCGCGGCTATGAAGACCCAGCCACCTTCCTGATCCGCAGCGAGGGTGAACCTGCGCTGATGCTGAGCGTCGTGATGCGCCAAGGCTGGAACGGTCTTGATCTGGGCAAGGCACTGGCCGCCGAGGCGGACACTATCCGCCAGCAATTGCCGCTGGGCATGACGCTGACCAATGTTACCGACCAATCGGTCAACATTCACGAAGCCGTCGATCAGTTCATGCACACGTTCATGGAGGCGCTCATCATCGTGATGGTCGTCAGCCTCATCAGCCTTGGTTGGCGCGTGGGGATCGTGGTGGCCGCAGCTGTGCCCTTGACGCTGGCGGTGGTGCTGATGGTCATGTGGGCAACCGACCGCGCCTTTGACCGTATCACGCTGGGCGCGCTGATTCTGGCGCTCGGCCTGCTGGTCGATGACGCGATCATCGCCATCGAGATGATGGTGGTGAAGATGGAGGAAGGCTATGACCGCATCCGCGCCTCGGCCTATGCGTGGAGCCATACCGCAGCGCCGATGCTGGCCGGCACGCTGGTTACTGTGATCGGGCTGATGCCGGTGGGCTTCGCCAAGTCGACGGCGGGCGAGTATGCGGGCAACATCTTCTGGGTCGTTGGCTTCGCGCTGATCGCCTCTTGGTTCGTGGCGGTGATCTTCACGCCCTATATGGGGGTCAAGTTGCTGCCCAACATCAAGCCGGTCGAGGGCGGCCACGCTGCGATCTATCAGACGCCGCGCTATCAGCAGGTGCGTGGTGTGATCGCCTGGGCGGTGCAGCGCAAGAAACTGGTGGCCGGGGCGACCTTGGGCGCGTTCCTGATCGCCGGGCTGGGCATGGGGCTGGTCAAGAAGCAGTTTTTCCCGACCTCCGACCGGCCCGAACTGTTGGTCGAGGTGCAAATGCCCAAGGGCACCGCCATCGCCCAGACGAGCGAGGCCGCAAGGCAGGTGGAAACATGGCTGCGCAAACAGCCCGAAGCGCGCATCGTCACCACTTATGTGGGCCAGGGTGCACCGCGCTTCTATGTGCCGCTTTCGCCGGAACTGCCCGATCCCTCGTTCGCCAAGATCATCGTGCACACGGCCAAGGAGGCCGACCGCGACACGCTGAAACTGCACCTGCGTCAGGCCGCAGCCAACGGGCTTGCCCCGGCGGCACGGGTGCGGGCGACGCAGTTGGTATTTGGCCCGCCTTCACCTTTCCCCGTGGCATTCCGCGTCAACGGGCCTGATCTGGAGACCGTGCGCGCGATCGCTGCAAAGGTGCAGGCCGTGATGCAGAACGATCCGATGATGCGGATGGTCAACGCAGATTGGGGCAACCGCGCTCCTGCGCTGCATTTCGTGCTGGACCAGACCCGGTTGCAGGCGCTGGGGCTGACATCTGGCGATGTGGCCAACCAGTTGCAGTTCTTGCTCAACGGCGTCACGATCAGCCAGGCGCGCGAGGATATTCGCACGGTTGATGTCGTGGCGCGTTCGGCGGGCGGCGAAAGGCTCGATCCGGCCCGCATCGGCGATTACACGCTGACAGGTGCCCATGGTGAGCGCGTGCCGGTAAGCCAGATCGGAAAGATCGAGGTGCGCATGGAGGACCCGATCCTCCAACGGCGCGATCGTGTGCCCACCATCACCGTGCGCGGCGACATTGCCGATGGGCTTCAGCCACCCGATGTCTCCACCGCGATGCTGGCCAAGCTGCAGCCGACCATCAAGAGCATGCCCGCCGGGTATCGTATCGACGTGGGCGGCTCGATCGAGGAAGCGGGCAAGGCCAATGCCGCTCTGGCGCCGATCTTCCCGATCATGGTCGTGCTGATGATGATCGTCATCATCCTTCAGGTACGCAGCCTCTCGGCCATGTGGATCGTGCTGCTGACCGCGCCGCTGGGCGTGATCGGGGTGGTGCCCACCCTGCTCATCACCGGTACGCCCTTTGGTTTCAACGCCATCCTTGGGTTGATCTCGCTGGCGGGCATTCTGATGCGCAACACGCTGATCCTGATCGGCCAGATCCGCGACAATCAGACTGCGGGCATGAGCCCCTATGACTCGGTGGTCGAGGCGACCGTCCAGCGTTCGCGTCCGGTGATCCTGACCGCGCTGGCGGCTGTGCTGGCCTTTGTTCCGCTCATCAGCTCGGTGTTCTGGGGCTCGATGGCGATCACGCTGATTGGCGGCACGCTGGGCGGAACAGTGCTGACCCTGGTGTTCCTGCCAGCGCTCTACGCATTGTGGTTCCGCATCTTGCCGCCGGACGTTAAACTTTCGGAGGAAATAGCATGACCATTACCGCAAATGTCGCCGGGATATGGCGCAGGACTGTCGCTTTTCTTGAAGGCCTCGAACAGGTCGCACTCGACCCGCTTGCGGAACAGCAGCGCAGAATTGCCAGCCTTTCGAAGCGCATCGGCGATCTCGAAACCGCCAATGTCCAGCGGTGAAGCAATGGCCTGCAGTTGGGCCTGCTCCCCATGGCTTGAGCGTTGCCCGCCTTTCGCAAGGACTATGCACTGACCACCGCGTGCACAGCAGCCATGTCGTTATTCAGCTGCACCCGACCAGGGCCGCCGCGCTCGCAATGCCCCGGCGACCTTATGGAACCAGGAGTTCATCGTGCAAAAGACCGTTTTGATTACAGGTGTTTCCTCCGGAATTGGTTAGGCGACTGCGGCTGCTTCGTCGCGCATCCTCGATCCGGACAGACACTCGTGTCCGCTGACGACGGCATTCGAACACCACTCCTGCCGAGCCATTCGATTGAACGGCATTGACCGGTTCCGACAGGAGCGACCGTTCGCGTGCCATTCTCTGAATGTCTAGTGTTGGTCGACCGCCGACCCTGATACCGTCTCATCCAATTGGGTGCTAACCCGCTTTCTGCTTTGCGAACCTGTTCCTGATTGTCCGCACACCCCCGCCATAGCCGCATACAATCCATTCGACTTCCTTGGGAAAGCGAGCATTGGTGTCCGCGTGAACGGCTGGATCGTATTGCCCGACCGGTACGACGATGGCGGGTTTTCTGGGGGCAACATGCAGCGCCCGGGCATGACGCGGCTTATGGCCGATGTGGCCGCGGGCAAGGTCGATATTATCCTGCTCTACAAGATCGACCGCTTGACCCGCAGCCTCGCCGACTTTGCCAGGATCGTCGAGGTGCTCGACAAGGCGGGCCCAAGCTTTGTCTCGATCATCCAGTCGCTCAATACCGCCACCAGCATGGGGCATCTGAAACTTGCGCTGTCCCACTTGCCGGATGAGGTCTAACGGAGGCTGCGCCGAGCGGCCCGCACTGGGCCGACTTCCCTGCCATTCAGCGCTCCTCCCAACATGAGTCCCGCACCGAAGCCTATGAAAGCATCGCAACCGAACCTCACCGACCTCGGCTGGAAATCGTTTTACAGCAACCAGTTATCCGCCGAAGAAGCGCTCCTCTACCGCCCCGGTCGGGTGATGGCAGTCCATCGCGGAATGGTCGAAGTGCTGGGTGAAGCGCTGGAGGGCGCGATCTCGTCCGTCATCAGCGAGTCTCGGGGACCGGAGGACCGACCGACTGTTGGAGACTGGCTGCTAATCGAGCCGAGCGGCAAGAGGATTGTGCGCATCCTCGACCGGGCGAGCCTGTTCAAGCGGCCGGCGCCCGGCGAAACACACCGGCTCCAACTGATTGCTGCGAATGTGGATACGCTGTTCATCGTCACCTCCTGCAACCAGGATTTCAATGTCGGGCGCATCGAACGCTATCTGGTGTTGGCGCGCGAAGTCGGGGTGCAGCCGATCATCGTGCTCACCAAGGCGGACCTTACGGACGCACCGGACCATTTCATCGCAGCGGCGCTTGCGCTCACGCAGGAGGTCGAAATAGTCAACGGACGCGATCCAATCAGCGTAGCGCGGCTTCTGGAGCGATGCCGCCGCGGCGAGACGGTCGCGCTGGTGGGTTCCTCAGGCGTGGGCAAGTCCACGCTGATCAATACCTTGCGCGGGTCCGACAGCATCGCCACGCAGGCGGTGCGCGAAGCCGACGGCAAAGGCCGCCACACCACGACGGTGCGCGAGATGCACCGCCTTGATCACGGGGCGCAGGGCGGCAGCTGGCTGGTGGACACGCCCGGGATGCGCGAACTCCAGTTGTCCGATGCGGCGGCCGGCGTCGAAGAGGTGTTCAGCGACATTGCGGCGATGACGCTGGCGTGTCGCTTCACCAATTGCACCCATGCCGCCGAGCCCGGTTGTGCCGTGCAGGCTGCCATCGCGAACGGATCACTCGACCGCGTGCGCCTCGATCGATGGCGCAAGCTGGCCGCCGAGGAGGTCGCCAATACCGCAAAGCTGGCCCCGCGCCGCACGCGCGCCGAAAAGCCGAACAAGAGGAACTGACGAATGGCCGACCTGTATCAAAAAGCGCTGGAATCGGAGCGCAGGAGCCTGTGGGCAGAATGCCGCCTGAAGGGCTTGTCCCAGGGAACGCCCCAGCGGCTTCGGATCGTGGAACTCGATAGAATGCTGGTCGACCACGCCGCAAAGAAGGCGAGCTAGAATTCACGTCGCCGTGCGCCTGCCGATTTCCGCCGAATCGCTGTCGCGTCAAGCTGTGCTTGAATTCCGAAGCACACCATGACTTGGATCCGTTGGACCGAACCGGGCAAAGCTGACTATAGCCCCGTAGTATAGTTCAACAGCGCCAGTCCTAGGTTCAAAATGTCCCAATCGGCCAATTCGACTGCAGTCAGAATTCTTCGGCCAGAGACAGAGGCGAATTGAGGGCGACTTTTTCGCCTGCCCAGAGACCGGTTTGACCGCTGCCCCCAAAAGGGCCTCTCAAAGGTTCGGAAATGCCCCGAGAATTTGGCCTCAAAAAGGTGTCCGGCGTCAGAACGTTTGGCTTAGATCGCGACGTAGTTTAGCGGAGTGCGGGCCTCCTCTGGGGTTGGTTTTAGGCGGCGGGCTTGCGGAGTTGCAGGCGCCGATACTCGATGGTCTTTCCCTTGTGTTGACCAAGACCGATCGAGGATTCTTCGCGCTTGTCTTGCAGATTGGGACATTGCGGCTACGCTGCGCTCGCCAAGTGGCGCGAGCAATCAGGTTCGCAGCCTGCTGGTCATTGGTGAGTGGTAGATCCTGAAAGCCTGAGTGGATTGGGAGCCACAATGTTCCGGATGGACCTCAGGGGGCCGGGAAGGCAGACCCTAGTTCATGCAAATGCCGCAAAAACATAGCTCTTATCGTTACGTCGTCGTCTCGTTCCTTGCGATCGTTTACACGTTCAATTTCATGGACCGGCAAATCATGTCGATCCTTCAGGAGCCGATCCGGCGGGAGATGGGCCTGTCAGATACCCAACTGGGAATGCTGACAGGGCTTACCTTCGCGCTGTTTTACACGACCTGCGGCTTGCCCGTTGCCTGGCTGTCGGACCGGTATCGCCGCGTTTCGCTGATGGCAGCGGCGTGCGGGATCTGGAGCCTGTTTACCGCCGGTTGCGGGCTGGCTTCGAACTTCACGCAGCTGGCGCTTTCGCGTGTGATGGTCGGCGCGGGCGAAGCCGGTGGATCGCCGCCGTCCTACAGCCTGATTTCCGATTATTTTCCACCTGAGGAGCGGGGCACGGGTCTGGCGATCTATTCGCTCGGCGTCCCCGTTGGCTCGGCTCTCGGCGTTGCTGCTGGCGGGTGGGTCGCGGCTCATTATGGCTGGCGCACCGCGTTTGTCGCGGTTGGTTTGCCCGGGATCGTTCTGGCGTTAGTGATGCTTCTCGTCGTCCGCGAGCCGAAGCGCGGCGGACTCGACCCGGTGCGTGCCGGAGCGCTTGCGCATGACCCCCCACAGGGCATCCGGGCAGGTCTTGCGACCTTTTTTCAGAACCGGACGATGGTGCTGACCGCCTTATCGTCGGGGCTATCGGCGTTTGTCGGCTATGCGATGCTGAGCTGGAACCCACCGTTCCTCGAGCGGGTGAAGGGGATGAGCCTGACCGAGGTCGCCGCGTGGTATGGGCTGGTGCTGGGTGTGACCGGGTTTATCGGTACGTTCGCTGCAGGTTGGCTGGTCGACAGATTGGGACGACACGACCGGCGTTGGTATGCCTGGGTGCCGGCGATTGCCTTTACCCTGACCTTGCCGGCGCTGGCCGGGTTGATTTGGGCTCCCACCTGGCAGATTGCGCTCGCGTTTCTGGCGATCCCGGCCTTGCTCAACAACATGTACCTCGCGCCTGCGCTGACCGTGATTCAGAATGCCGCACCGCCCTCGCAGCGCGCGCTGGCGGGAGCCACAATGCTGTTCATCGTCAACCTCATCGGGCTGGGCGGCGGACCGCTGTATGTCGGCCGGATTAGCGACGTGGCCAAGGCGCATGGAGTTCATCAGTCGCTTGTGATCGGTTACGAGGCGCTGTTTCCGATCGTGCTGCTGACAATTGGCATGCATCTACTGGCGGCACGGTCGATGTCACGCCATGGATCTGACCGCACGAAGTGATTTTTTGTGTAAGGAGCGGGGTGATTGGCATCACGCTTCTAAAATAATTTGATAACTTGGCAGAGGACGTCAGCGCATGAGTCAATTCGACATGACCGGTAAGGTCGCGATCATCACGGGGTCGTCGCGCGGCATCGGCGAGGCCATAGCTCACGAAATGGCGGATCACGGAGCGAAGGTCGTCATCACCAGCCGCAATATATCCCCGTGCGAAAGCGTCGCTGCGGCCATAAATGCCAGACATCCGGGTGCCGCAATCGCGGTATCGTCGTCGCTATCGTCAAAGGAGTCGCTGCAGGCGATGATTGACGCGGGCCGTGCGGCGTTCGGCAAAATCGATGTGCTGGTGTGCAATGCCGCATCGAACCCGCATTACGGCCCAATGGCCACGATTACCGACGAACAGTTCCGCAAAACGCTCGACCACAATATCGTGTCGCAGCATTGGCTGA
>CANFIV010000069.1 GCA_947446935.1 Sphingomonadaceae bacterium
CCCGCCGCACCCCTTGCTCGGGGTGATGTGCCTTGCCGAACCCAAAAAGGCCGTGCGCTTTTCTGCCGTCGCCACTGCCGGATCGGTGATCGGCGGCCTGCTCGGCTATGCGATCGGCTATTTCCTTTTTGCCAGCGTAGGCAAGCAGTTGCTTACGCTGCTCCACCTGGCTGAAAGCTTTCCTCAGGCCGCTTGCTATCTGCGCGCCCACGGGTGGGAGATCATCATCGTCAAGGGCGTCTTGCCGATCCCGTTCAAGCTGATCACGATCAGCGCCGGATTCATCAAGATGTCGTTGGTGACGTTCCTGTTTGCCAGCATCATCAGCCGCTCGATCAGCTTCATGATCGTCGGCGGCCTGTTCCAGATTTTTGGTGCACCCATCAAGCGTGTGATCGACAAGTACCTCGGTCTTGTCACCATTGGCTTCGTGATCTTCATCATCGGCGGATTCGTCTTGGCCGGCTATCTCACCGGTGGCGGCGGAACCGATCCCCAGTCCCTGGTTTGCGCTAAGGCCACTCTTGCCGATTTCTGAGCGAGTTGTGCGGCACCAGCGCTGAAAGTCCCCTCGCCTTGAGAGGAGAGGGCTGGGAGAAGCGCCCCGTCGGCCTCATGGCGCGCCGACAGCCCGCAGATTTCAATGCCCGGGGAAGTCCATAAGGGCTTGCACTTTCACGCCCGCCCCGCGCAGCCGCTCGGCCCCGTGCAGCTCGGGTAGATCGATCACGAACAGAGCATGATCGATCCGCGCGCCGGCCCCGCGCAGCAGTTCTGTGGCCGCCAGCGCTGTGCCGCCGGTTGCAATCAGGTCATCCACGATCACCACTCTCGCACCGGGCCGGATAGCGCCCGGGTCGATCTCCAGCCGGTCGCGGCCATATTCCAGCGCATAGTCGATGCCCACCGTGCGCACCGGCAGCTTGCCTGGCTTGCGCACCGGCACGAAGCCCAGCCGCATATGCGCAGCTACTGCCGCGCCGAATATAAACCCCCGCGCTTCCATCCCCGCGATCACCTCGGCATCGGCTGCCTTGGCCATGCGCGCCAGATGCGCGATGCACGCGGCAAAACCTTCGCCGTGGCTGATCAGCGTGGTGATGTCGCGAAACAGGATCCCCGGCGCGGGGAAGTCGGGCACCGTGCGCACCAGCGCTTTGATTTCTTCTTCGTTCATCGCAGCCACTCCATATCGCCGCATACGAAAAAGGCCACCGTCACCGGTGGCCTCCTTCATCGAAACTGCTTCGTTGGCGTAAGCCAGAACGATCAGTGCTTATCCGCCCAGATATTCCGCTTTGCGAGGTATGCCAGCACCGTCGCGAAGATCAGGAAGCCCAGCACCGGCCAGCCCGTCTGCTTGCGCTTGTCGAGCTTGGGTTCGGCAGTCCACGTCAGGAACGCCGAGACGTCGCGGGCCATCTGATCGACGGTTGCCGTCGTGCCGTCGCTGTAGGTCACCTGGCCATCGCTCGCCAGCGGTGCAGGCATCGCGAGGTTCAGGTTGGCGAAGTAGGGGTTGAAGTACAGCCCGTCGGGCGTCTTCGCATCGGGGAACTTCTTGAGCAGTTCCTCGCCCTTTTCGTTCTTGTAACCGGCCTGTTCGGCATAGCCGGTCAGCAGCGAGTAGACATACTGGCCACCACCATGGCGCGCCTTGGTGATCAGCGAAAGATCTGGCGGTGCGCCCTGGCCGGCATAATAGACCGGCGGGAAATGGTCGGCAGGCAGGTTCGGCCGCTCGCCGCGATCACCCGTCTTGGGATCGAAGGTCTGCGCCTTGTTGCCCCAGTTCTTGGCGATCGCCTTGATCTCGGGCTCCTTGTACCCCAGCGCGGCGAGGTCGCGGAACGCCACCTGCTTCAAGCTGTGGCAGTTCGAGCAGACTTCCTGATAGATCTTGAATCCGCGCTGGAGTTGCGCCCGGTCAAACGTGCCGAACGGCCCGTCGAACGAGAAGGAAATTTCCTTCGGATGCTTGTGGAACTCGGCTTCCACCGTCGCCGGGGTCGGCTGAGTGATGGCGTTGTACGCACCGTTACCGAACGACCAGAACAGCGCTACGGCGAAGAAGAGGCCAACGAGCGGGCCAAATAGACGGACCATGAGGTTTCCCTTGGAGTAGCCGGGTTGGCGCGTTCAGGCGACAGCAGGTGAGGTGGCGGACAGCACAGCGTGCTCGTCCTTGCCAAGCACCGCTTCGGTAATCGAGAACGGCAGCGGCTGCGGCGTCTCGATCGACGAAACGATCGGCAGGATGACGAGGAAGTGCAGGAAGTAGTACATCGACGCGATCTGCGAGATCATCACGTAAGGTTCCGCAGCCGGTGCACCGCCGCAGTAGCCCAGCACCAGCACGTCGATCACGAGCAGGTAGAAGAACTTGCGGAACAGCGGACGGTAGTGGCCCGAACGCACCGGACCCGTGTCGAGCCAGGGGAGGAAGAACCACACCAGGATCGCGCTGAACATGGCAAGCACGCCCATCAGCTTCGCCGGAATGAAGAAGAAGTCCGAAGTGAAAGCGCGAAGGATCGCGTAGAACGGCCAGAAGTACCATTCGGGCACGATGTGGGCCGGCGTCGACATCGGGTTGGCCGGAATGTAGTTGTCCGGGTGGCCCAGCAGGTTCGGCGCGAAGAACACGAGGATCGTGTAGAGGATCAGGAACAGGCCGAGCCCGAACCCGTCCTTCGCGGTGTAATAGGGGTGGAACGGCACGGTGTCCGATTCCTGCTTCACTTCCACGCCCGTGGGGTTCGACGAACCCGGGATGTGCAGCGCCCAGACGTGCAGAACGATGACGCCCAGGATCACGAAGGGCAGCAGGAAGTGCAGCGAGAAAAAGCGGTTGAGCGCAGCGTTGTCCGGCGCGAAGCCGCCCAGCAGCCACTGCTGCAGCGGTGTGCCGATCAGCGGAATGGCCGAGAACAGGCCGGTGATGACCTTGGCACCCCAGAAGCTCATCTGGCCCCACGGCAGCACGTAACCCATGAACGCGGTTGCCATCATGAGCAGGAAGATCACGACGCCCAGCAGCCAGATCATCTCGCGCGGCGCTTTGTACGACGAGTAGAAGAAGCCCCGGAAGATGTGGGTATAGACCACGATGAAGAACATGCTCGCGCCGTTGGCGTGGGCATAACGGAGCATCCAGCCCCAGTTCACGTCGCGCATGATGTGCTCGACGCTGTCAAATGCCACGCCGGCATTGGCCGCGTAGTGCATCGCCAGCACGACGCCCGTCACGATCTGAAGCACAAGTGCCACACCGGCGAGAACGCCGAAGTTCCACATGTAATTCAGGTTGCGCGGCACCGGATATCCGCCGCCCACTGCGTTGTACACGAAGCGGGGCAGCGGCAGGCGCTCGTCAAGGTAGCGCATGAACGGGTGGACAGGCTTGTATTCGTTCGCCCAGGGAAAGCTCATCGTGTCAGTCCTCAGCCGATCTTCACGACAGTGTCGGAAGAAAATTCATAGGGGGGCACTTCAAGGTTCTTTGGTGCCGGGCCTTTGCGAATGCGCGCCGCGGTATCGTATACCGAACCGTGGCAGGGGCAGAAATAGCCGCCGAATTCGCCCTTGACCTCGCCTTCGCCCGCACCGAGCGGAACGCAGCCGAGGTGGGTGCACACGCCCATCGTGATGAGCCAGTTGGTCTTGCCTGCCTTGGTGCGTTCTTCGATCGTCTGCGGATCGCGGAGCGATGTCACGTCGACCTTCTCGGCCGACTTGATTTCCTCAGGGGTCAGGTTGCGGACAAAAACCGGCTGCTTGCGCCACATGGCCTTGATCGCCATGCCTGTCGCGATCGCCGAGATGTCGATTTCGGTCGAGCTTTCCGCCAACACATCGGCCGAAGGGGCCATCTGCGAAATCAACGGATAGAGCACGGCCAGACCGCCTACGCCGGCAACGCTCACGGCCGCGATATTGATAAAATCGCGCCGCCGTACACCTTCGCCAGTCACGGTCGCCGAAGCGATGCTTGCTTGTTCAGCCATTGCAATTCCCTGCCTGCCGCTGCCGCCGCCACACAATCGGGCGCGAACCGCGTGTCTTAAAATGTCCCACTCTCATCAGGCAGAAAAGTGCCCAAAGGGACGCCTCCTGCCCGGATAGCTCAAACCCTGCTGCAACGCGAGATTTAGGCCCCCATTGGCCGCGCCTGATAGACGCAAATCCGGGGCTTTGCCAACAAGCAATTTGCCGAACTGTCAAGGCTCCGATTGGCAAAGTAAACAGTGCGTTAGGGAGTTACTGCGAATGCATCGCAACACGCATCTGGCACCGGTATAGCAGCACTCGGTTTTGCTCAGGCCTCACTGACTCGCGCAAAGCCTGCCCCATCGGGCCATCCCGGTGCGGCCAGCCCCATGACCTTGAACAGAGCGCCCATCTCCTCGCGTTCCGTCAGCCGCGCCGCCGCCGCGTGAATCGCGGGTGCCACGTGTTGCGCAGCGCGGGCTAAGGCCTTGGCACGGGCGCCGATTCCCAGGGCGCGCAACCAAGAGCCTTGCTCGACTGTGCCAAGCCAGCGCGCGCCTTGAGCCTCCGCGACCGGCACCAGTGCGGCGAAGTCGACAAGCGCGGTCAGGTCGGCATCGCCGGGGCATGCAAAGGGATCCACTTTGCGGTGCAGCCGCACGGCCTGAAGCGTGCTGCCAAGCTGCGGCTGGTGATAGCCATAGTCGATGAACAGCGCTGCCCCGCCTTGCGTTGCAAGACGCGCGGCGGCCTCCTGCACCACGGCGGCGGCTGCCGGCGATGTCTCGATGATCGCGCCATCAGGCGTATCCAGCAGCGACGCAGGCACAGCGGCATCCATTGGCCGGGTTCCAACGACCGGCACAAGCGCCTCGCCGTCCAGCCCCACCATGCGCTCGCGCCAGCCTTGTGCCGTGCGCACCAGCTGGCGCACCGGCAACGCGTCGAGGAACTCGTTGGCCACGATGAGCAGCGGTCGGTCATCGGGCAGGGTTGAAAGGTCGTGGTGCCAGATCGCCCCGGGATGCGCGGCCCGCTGCAGCTCCGTCAGGGCCGGGCTGGTCTCGACAAAGTGCACGTCCGGCGAAAGCCCGGCACGGCCCGCTGCGCGCAGCGCATCTTTCGCCAAAGTGCCGCGCCCGGGCCCCAGTTCCACATAGCACGCGCCGTCCGGCTGTCCGGCGCGCCGCCACATATCGGCAAGCCACAAGCCGATCAGTTCCCCGAACATCTGGCTGATTTCGGGCGCGGTGACGAAGTCTCCACCTGCGCCGAGCGGATCGCGCGCCGCGTAATAGCGGGCATTCGATTCGGCCATATAGTGCGCGATCGGTATTGGACCGGTCGCCGCGATCAGGCGCGAAAATACGGCCTTCAATCCGCCCTGTGCCACCATTTCGCTGCCAGCCATGCCTTCCGGTCGGTCAGGAAGCCGGCGGCTGGATCGACACCGCAAGTGGCGGACGGACCAGTCCTCTGATGATGAAACCAAGGCCCACAACCATCATCGGCAGGGTCAGCCACTGCCCCATCGACAAGCCCGTGCGCAGAGCGAAATCGTGCAACTGCGAGTCGGGCTCGCGGTAATATTCGATCGTGAACCGCGCCAGAGCATAGCCCAACGTGAACGTGCCCACGAGCAGGCCCGGACGCCAACGGGCGCGGGTTTTCCAAAACAGGAACAGCATCACAAGGCCCAGCACCAGGCCCTCGAGCAGCGCTTCGTAGAGCTGGCTTGGGTGGCGTGGAATCGCCCCCGCACCGGGAAACACCATCACCCACGGCACCGTGGAATCGGTCACCCGGCCCCACAGCTCGCCGTTTACGAAATTGGCGCAGCGCCCGAAGAAGAGGCCGCCCGGCACGCACACCGAAATATAGTCGCATGTGCGCACGAAGTTCAGCCCGCCCCGCCAGGAAACCCAGGCAATCGCCAGCACTGTGCCTATCAGGCCTCCGTGAAAGCTCATGCCGCCTTCCCACAGGCGGACAAGCTGGCTTGGGTCGGTCAACAGTTCGGGCTTGTAGAACGCCGCATAGCCAAGCCGGCCACCCAGAATGATGCCCAGTGTGGCATAGAAGAACAGGTCGTCCGCATGGCGTTGCGCCAGCGGCGAGCCGGGCTGGCGCATCATTCTGGCCACTTGGAAATAGCCGAGCATGATCCCGGCCAGGTAGGCAAGGCTGTACCATTTGATCGTGAAAAACCCGAGATCGAGCGCGATTGGCGACAACCCGAGGCTAGCCCACTGCAGTGGCGTGTGGGCACCGGCACTGACAGCAGTGGCGGCGGCGGCCGATAGTGACAGCAAGAGCCGAACTCCCTAGAGGTTGCGTATCGGGACTGTTTTGTGCCGCTGGACCCGCGACCTTGCGCGGCCTTCTGGCACAGGGCAAACCCGGGAAGCAAACCCAATCACAGCGCCCAATGACAAAGTGGTGATGCTGTCGAGGGGTGGAGAGGGAGCTATTACCAGATCATGTTGACCCAGCTTGACCGGGACCTTGCAAACGTCATGGATGGGCTGACTGCCCCCGGCGGCATGCTCTCCACCACACCGTTTGCCCGCTTTGGCCGCGAATTGCCGATGATCGCGGCGGCTCCGCCCAATCTGGGCGCCTATTTCACGCATTTCTGCACGCTCCACGGTGCGCGCGAGTTCATCGTCGATGGCGAGGTGCGCCTGACGTTTGCGCAGACGCTCGAAGCTGCCCGCATCGTTGCGGGCGGGTTGGTCGCCGGTCACGGGCTCCAGAAGGGCGAACGCGTCGGCATCGCCGCACGCAATTCGGCCAACTGGATCGTGGCCTATATGGCCGTGCTCATGGCGGGCGGCTGCGCTGTTCTCCTCAACGGCTGGTGGCAGGGCGAGGAAATGGTCACCGGCATCGAACTCGTCGACTGCCGCTTCGTGATCGCCGATCGCCAGCGCGCGGAGCGGCTTTCGGGCCTTACCCATGGCGCGGAAATCCTGCCGCTGCTCCACGATTGTTTGCCGGCCGTGGGACTTGCCGCGCTCACGGCAAAAGGCGGCGATGCGACCACACCTCTGCCTGTTGTCACCCCGGACGATCTGGCCACGGTGCTCTTCACCTCGGGTTCGACCGGCACGTCCAAGGGCGCCTATTCCGATCACCGTGGTGTTGTGCAGGGCACTTTCAGCTACCTTGCGCAAAGCGTCCTCGTGCTTGGCCTTATGACCCAGCGCGGTGAGGCACCGCCCCCGGATTCGCAGCCCATCGCTCTCGTCAACGTGCCGCTGTTCCATGTCACCGGCGAGGTGCCGCTGATGCTCCAGTCCTTCGCTCTCGGGCGCAAGCTGGTGCTCATGCCCAAGTGGGATGTCGTCACCGCGATGCAATTGATCGAGCGGGAACGCGTGAC
>CANFIV010000070.1 GCA_947446935.1 Sphingomonadaceae bacterium
AAGCCTGATTGCCTCCGAGCGTCGCATTGGCATCGATCTGCTTGAGATCGATCAAGTCGCCTTCGGTGTGGCTGAAACCCAGAATGGCGTCGTAGGGAATTCTGGCGGCCTGAGTATAAGGCGCAAAATCACCCAGTGCCGTGAAGATGAATTTGTCAGCGCCCGCCCCGCCTGTGGCGAGATCGAGGCCGGCACCGCCAGTTATGCGGTCATTGCCCGCACCGCCGGCGAGCGAATCATCCCCCGCATCGCCAAAAAGCTGATCGCTTCCGGCCCCGCCCACCAGCATATCGTTGCCGTTGCCGCCATGAAGCTTGTCTGAGCCCTGATCGCCAAACAGCCGATCATCGCCATCATTTCCGAAAATCAGATCGTTCCCCGCAAAGCCGCGCAGGAAATCGGTACTGGCTGCGCCCGTGATCGTGTCGCTGCTTGACCAGATCAGCTTGTTCAACGCATCGGTATCGCCGTCGCGAATGGCGTCGGCAAAACTCTGCAACGTGACGGCGAGGCCGGTCAATTGTGTATCAGGGGTATCCACACCGTTGATTGTCCCGGACCGCGGGTTCAGCCCGCAGCCCAGCGGTGAGTGAAAGAAGATAGAGGCCGGCCCAAAAGTATAGGTGATGTCGAGCGTATTGGCGCTGAGTGTGGGGGCGGCGGTCTGGTTGAACAGGAAATTGCGGACCACGTTGTCGCCAAGGACGTTGGTCCAGTCAGACCCAGCTGGGCTGGTGGTGGTAGCAATTGTCATGGCCGAAACTCCCAAACCTGATTGTCACAGTGTTTGAAGGTTACGCCTGGAAATACGTATTGACAATCTGAGAGTCTATCAAACTCCCTCCAGCGCATACCCGGCAGAGCGCACCGTACGCACCGGGTCTGCAGTGCCGGGGAGGGCGATGGCCTGGCGCAGGCGGCGGATGTGGACATCGACCGTGCGTAGTTCGATATCGCTGCCGCTGCCCCACACCGCATCGAGCAACTGCCCGCGCGAGAAGACGCGACCCGGATGCTCCATGAAATGGCGCAACAGGCGGAACTCGGTCGGCCCGATTTTGATCGACTGGCCGCGGCGCGTGACGCGGTGGGCGGTGGGATCGAGCGAGAGATCGCCGACGGTGATCGTCTCCCCAGCCAATGCCGGACGCACGCGGCGCAACACCGCGCCGACGCGGGCAATCAACTCGCGCGGAGAAAACGGCTTGGTGACATAGTCGTCCGCGCCGGTTTCGAGCCCTCGCACGCGGTCGTCCTCATCGCTGCGGGCGGTGAGCATGATGATCGGTACGTGCGCCGTGGACTTGAGGCGGCGCAGGCGGCGGCATACCTCGATCCCGCTGGTGCCACCGATCATCCAGTCCAGTAGCACGAGATCGGGGGTGTCTTCGGCCGCGAGGAGCAGCGCCTCGTCCCCGTCGTCGGTGGTGCGCACGTCATAGCCCTCGCCGCGAAACCGGTATTCGACCAGTTCGGCGAGCGCCGTATCATCTTCGACCAGAAGCAGTTTCGGCGCGGACATGGTGAACCCCTGAAATGACCGCTGTGACGGTCAGGTTACGCAGACACGACAATTATTACGGTGTCATTACGCGCCATGCGGTAGTTCTGTTCAGCCCGGTGGCTGCACGTCGTCGCGCTCGGGCAAGTAGGTCCCGGTCGCGGCATAATGCACCATTTCGGCAATGTTCGTCGCGTGATCGCCGATCCGCTCGATATTGCGCGCCACGAACATGAGCTGCGCGACCGAACTGATCGTGGCGGGATTTTCAACCATGTAGGATACAAAGTTACGGAACACGCTGTCGTAGAACGCATCGACCTTGGCATCGCGCTTCACGATTTCGGCAGCGGCGACGGGATCGCGCGCGGCATAGGCGGTGAGCACGTCGTGCACCATGTCGCCAGCCATCTCGTTCATGACGGGCAGCAGTGTCAGCGGCTCGAAACGCTTGCGGCCCTCGATATGGCCGACGCGCTTGGCGATATTCTTGGCATAATCGCCGATCCGCTCGATCACGCCGGCGATCTTGAGTGCGGCAATCACCTCACGCAAGTCATCGGCCATGGGTGCGCGCAGGGCGAGCACACGGACCGCTAGCCGATCCACTTCGCCCTCAAGATGGTCGATGCGTTTGTCGCGGGCAATAACGCCAGCGGCGAGGTCCTGATTGCCGGTCACGAGCGCATCCATCGCCTCGGACACCGAAAGTTCCGCAAGGCCGCCCATCTCGGCCACCAGGCCGCGCAGCCGGGTAATGTCCTCGTCAAATGCCTTGACGGTGTGTTCAGCCATGCTCGTTCCTTACCCGTACCGACCGGTAATGTAGTCCTTGGTCTTTTCCTCACGCGGGTTCGTGAAGATATCCGACGTTGTACCGTATTCGACGATCTTGCCGAGGTGGAAAAACGCAGTCCGCTGCGAAACCCGCGCGGCCTGTTGCATCGAGTGGGTGACGATGACGATGGCGTAGCGGCCGCGCAGGTCGTCGATCAGTTCCTCGATCCGCGCGGTGGCGATAGGATCGAGCGCGGAGCAGGGCTCATCCATCAGGATCACTTCGGGATCGACCGCAATCGCACGGGCGATGCACAGGCGCTGCTGTTGGCCGCCCGAAAGCGCAGTGCCGCTTTCGCTCAAGCGGTCCTTGACCTCGTCCCAAAGCCCGGCGCGCTGAAGCGACTGCTCGACAATGCCTTCCAGCTCGCTCTTGCTGCCGGTGATGCCGTGGATGCGCGGGCCATAGGCGATGTTCTCGAAGATCGATTTCGGGAACGGATTGGGCTTCTGGAACACCATGCCGACGCGCGCGCGCAGTTGCACCACGTCCATGGTTGAGCGGTAGATATCGACGCCATCGAGCAGGATTTCGCCTTCCACGCGGGCACCGGCAATCGTGTCGTTCATGCGGTTGAGGCTGCGCAGGAACGTGGATTTGCCGCAGCCCGAGGGCCCGATGAAGGCCGTAACGTAGCTCTTCGGGATCTCGATCGACACATTTTCGATCGCGCACTTCTGGCCATAATAGACCGAAACGCTGCGCGCGCTGATCTTCGACTGGGCGACCGGTTCGGGGAACACGGATGTCGCAGTGTCGGTTGCCGCGTCTGCGGCCTGGACTGGGGTATTCATGTTACCACCGTTTCTCAAAGCGGTTGCGCAGATAGATCGCAATGCCGTTCATCAGGAGCAGGAAAATCAGCAGCACCACGATTGCAGCGCTGGTGCGCTCGATGAAGCCGCGGTCAATTTCGTCGGACCATAGGAAAATCTGCACCGGCAGCACCGTTGCGGGCGAGGTGAAATCGCTCGGTGGGCTGGCGACGAAGGCGCGCATTCCAATCATCAGCAGCGGTGCGGTCTCGCCCAAAGCGCGGGCCATGCCGATAATCGTACCGGTGAGAATGCCGGGCAGGGCAAGCGGCAGCACGTGGTGGAACACGACCTGCACCGGGCTTGCGCCCATCGCCAGGGCGGCGTCGCGGATTGAGGGCGGCACCGCCTTGATCGCGTTGCGGCCGGAAATGACAATCACCGGCATCGTCATCAGAGCCAGCGTCATGCCACCAATCAGCGGGGCGGAGCGCAAGTTGGGAAACAGCGCGAGGAACACTGCGAGGCCGAGCAGGCCGAAAATGATCGACGGCACCGCCGCGAGGTTGTTGATCGAGATTTCGATGATGTCGGTCCAGCGGCTGCGCCCGGCATATTCTTCGAGGTACAGTGCCGAAAGCACGCCGACCGGGAAGGCGAGAAGCAGGGTGATGAGCATGGTCATCATCGAGCCCTTGAGCGCGCCCCAGATGCCAACGCTTTGCGGGCTGGTGGCATCGGCGCGCACGAGGAAGCCGGTGTCGAAGGCACGGACGAGGCGGTCCTCCCGCACAAGTTTGCCGGCCATGGCTGTCAGCACCGGATCGCTGCCACCGCCGCGTTGTGCATTGGCCAGATCATCGCTGGCCGGAAGCGAAACGGCGATTTCGGCGCTGCTCAGCAACGCGGGGTCGGCGATCAGTTTGCTGCCTACTTCGCGCCAGGCACCCACAGCCAGCAAATCTGCGCCGGTGGGGCCGAAAGCCTTGCTGGCCGCGGCATCGACTGCAGCGGGCAGGCCTGCAGCCTCAAGGCCCCCCAGCGGATCGGGCTGGGCCAGCCGCTGCGGATCAAGCTGCAACACGCCGCGTATCGGCACCGTGAGTTTCAGTTCGCTGCGATGGAATCCGGCCCAGCCATTTGCTGCCATCGAGACGAGCAGGAACACCAGCACCAGCGCGGAAAAGCTGACCGCGCCGAGGCCCAGCCAGCGGAACCAGTTATCGCCACGGTAGCGGCGCGCGAGGCCGGCCTGCATGCGTGCCTGCCGGGTGGCACGCAGCGCTTCGAGCGCTTCAGGATCTTTGGGCAACATGGCGGGCTTACTCGTAGGCTTCGCGGTAGCGCTTGACGACGCGCAGCGCGATGAAATTGAGCGTGAGGGTAACGAGGAACAGCACCATACCCAGCGCAAAGGCGGAGAGCGTGGCGGGATGATCAAAGCTGCCTTCGCCGGTCAGCATGGCGACGATCTGGAAGGTGACCGTCGTCATCGACTGGAACGGATTGGCGGTGAGGTTGGCCGAAGCACCAGCGGCCATGACCACGATCATTGTCTCGCCGATTGCGCGGCTGATCGCCAGCATGATGCCCGCGACGATGCCGGGGAGGGCGGCGGGCACCAGCACCTTGCGGATGGTCTCGGCCCGGGTCGCGCCCATCGCCAGACTACCGTCGCGCATCGCCTGTGGCACGGCGGCAATGCTGTCGTCTGCCATCGAGGAAACAAAGGGAATGATCATCACGCCCATCACGAGCCCGGCGGCCATGGCGCTTTCGGTGGAGGCGTTGGCAATGCCGATTGCCTGCGCGAAATCGCGCACCGCAGGTGCCACTGTTAGCGCCGCAAAATAGCCGTAGACCACTGTCGGGACGCCGGCGAGGATCTCGAGCAGCGGCTTGATGATCTTGCGTACATTGCTGTCGGCGTATTGCGTGAGGTAGATTGCGCTCATCAGCCCAAGCGGGATCGCAACGGCCATCGCGATGATCGCGCCGATATAGAGCGTGCCCCAGAACAACGGGATCGCGCCGAACACCGTGCTGTCGGCTGCGCCGCTTTTCATGGGATCGGGTGCCCAGTGGGTGCCGAATAGAAAATCGAGCGGCGAAACCATTCCGAAGAAGCGGATCGTTTCGAACAGCAGGCTGACGACAATACCGACCGTAGTCAGGATTGCGACCAGCGAAGCGATGAGCAACAACGCCATGACGGCGCGCTCGACGCGGGTGCGTGCGGTAAAATCGGGCCGAAGCCGAAGGAACGAGAAAGCGCCTCCGGCAAACGCAATAACCAGCGTGATCACAAGGCCCAGCGTGTCATAGAGCGTCAGCGCCGCGCGATAGGGCGCGATCAAACCTTCCGCTTCGCTGTTGAATACCGCGCGCGCAGCACCGGTGGCAACAGCGCGGGCCTCTGACATCATAGCCTCACGCTCGAACCCGAAGGCCGGTAGCGCGGCGGCCGCCGGATCGGCGAGCACGTGCTGGAGAACCAGCGCGGGGCTGATGGCATCCCACAGCAGCGCGAAAGCGATGGCCGGAACGGCGATCCACAGGGCCACGTACCAGGCATGAAAATTGGGCAGCGAATTGATGCGGCCGTCCGGCGCGGCGCGGCGAAACGCCCACGCCCGCGAGCGCGCCGCCAGCCAGCCGACTAGGCCTAGCCCAAAGGCCAGCAAGAACAGAATGGCTGGCGACATGGCCCGGGCTCGGTCCTTACTTCAGCTCTGCGCCATCGAGCACCGGCAGCTCCGCAGCCGCCTTGGCACTCGCGGCCAGCACTGCATCGGGCGCGACGACCATGCCCGCCTTGGCGAGCACGCCGCCCTTGCTCCACAGCTTGCTCCACTCGGTTACATAAGCCTGCAGCCCCGGGATCGCCTTGAGGTGGGCCTTCTTGACGTAGATGTAGAGCGGGCGTGCACCGGGGTAGGTGAAGTCCGAAATGGTCTCATAGGTCGGCGTGACGCCGCTCATGGTAAGGCCCTTCAGCTTGTCCGTGTTCTGCTCGAGATAGGAATAGCCGAAAATGCCCACAGCTTTGGGGTTCGCCTCGATTTTCTGGACGATCAGGTTGTCGTTCTCACCGGCGTCGACGTAGACCCCGTCCTCGCGCACCTCGCCGCAGACAGCGTCATGCTTGTCCTTGTCGGTATCCTTGAGCGCCTTCATCGCCGGATCGGTTTCGCAACCCTTGACAAGGATGAGCTCCTTGAAGGCATCGCGCGTGCCCGATGTCGATGGCGGACCATAGACAAGGATCGGTTCGGCCGGCAGCGCCGGATTGACGTCGTGCCAGGTCTTGGCGGAGTTGGGCGTGCCAAACGGCGTCTTGGCGAGCGCCTTGTAGACGTCGGTAGGCGTCAACGGGATACCGGGACCGTCCTTGCCCTCAGCGAAAGCCACCCCGTCGAGCCCGATCTGGATCTCGACGATCTCCTTCACGCCGTTCTTCTGGCAATCGTCGAATTCCGACTTCTTTATCCGGCGGGACGCGTCCTCGATATCCGGGTGTTGCGGGCCTACGCCGGCGCAAAAGAGCTTCATGCCTGCGCCTGTGCCGGTCGATTCGATGATCGGTGCCTTGATGGTCCCATCCGAGCGGGCGAGCGATTCCGCCACGGCCTTTGCAAAGGGATAGACAGTCGAGGATCCGACCGCGCGCACCTGATCGCGGCTCGCACTTTGCTGACCGCCACAAGAGGCGAGGGACAGCGCGGCAAGCGCAACAGCAGAAGCAGAAATGGTACGATTCGCGAGCATCGTTAAATTCCTCAACACCGTGTTGAACCCCGGCGCAATGCGACCACGGAATGACAGGCCTATGACAGTTCTTTAGCCGGTGTAACAGCGAGCGAGAGGCGCACGGTTACGGTGGTTCCCTCGCCCAGGCGACTGGAAATGTCGAGATTACCGCGGTGTCTTTCAACGATGTGTTTGACAATGGCAAGGCCAAGGCCCGTGCCACCAGCCGCGCGGCTGCGTCCCGGGTCGGTCCGGTAGAAGCGCCGGGTGAGATAGGGGATATGATCGGGGTGAATACCTTCGCCGCGATCAGTTACCGAAAGCACGGCTTCGGTGCCGGTGTTGACGACATCTACCCGGACCGGCTCGCCCGAAGCGCCATATTTCAGTGCGTTGTCGATCAGGTTGCGGACGACCTGATCGAGCTGCTGGCGATCACCAATCACGACCGCATCGGCGGCATTCACGATGATGCGGTTTTCG
>CANFIV010000071.1 GCA_947446935.1 Sphingomonadaceae bacterium
ATTGTAGTTGCCGTAGCTGGCCGAACCGTCGAACGCGAGTTCCTTGCCCGGCTTGCGGGTGATGAAGTTGATCGCACCGCCGGTCGAGTTGCGGCCATAAAGCGTGCCCTGCGGCCCGCGCAGCACCTCGACGCGGTCCATGTCGAACAGCGACATGCCCATGATATTGGGGCGATTGATATATTCGCCGTCGACGTTGATGACGACCGAGGTATCCTGCGATTCATCGTTCGAGGTCGTGCCGACACCGCGGACCGAGATTTTGACCGTGCCCTGATCCTGGTTGACCTGGACCACCGGGGCGATCTTGTAGACGTCGTTAAGATCCGAGAATCCGGCCTTCTTGAGTGCGTCACCGCTGATGACGTTGATCGCGATCGGCACGTCGTTGACGTTCTGAGAGCGGTTTTGCGCGGTCACGACGATTTCGGGAGGGGATGCCTCGGTTTCTGCCTGCGCGCCTTGTTGGGCATATGCGGGGGCCGCAACAGCGATCAGTGCTGAGCTGGCAAGCAAGCTCGTACCTTGGATGAAGTTTCGCATAATCCCTCCCAATGCGTACCCCATTTGAGACTGGGGTTTGGTTAAACCACTAATAAAAATCAAAAATATCAAGCCGTGGGCTGCGCTGTCGGACCTTTTCGGGCGGTGTGCTTGCCCTGCATCGGTCGCCTAACAGCCAGATTGGCTGAGCGTTTTTTCTCCTGCCGGATCGTGTCCATTAAGTGAAATAGTATGTTTTCATCGTTTATCATTCATAAGACTGATAGTTTGATCATCAAAACCGTCTATCAATGCACACCCGCTCAGCCCACATGCCCGCCAAGTGCCGGAATCACGCGCTGGGCAAGCAGGTCCAGCGTTTGGTTGCCCAGCCGCAGCCGCTCTTCTGTGAGCGGGCCGGTTGTGGTGCCGCACAGCACATTGCCGATGCCCAGTTCCCTGTAGGGTTTGAGATGTTCGATTACGGTCTCAGGCGAACCATAGAGACACCACGTGCCGATCCAGTCCTCGCTCAGGGCGTTCGGCGTGCGGTCGGTCTTCTTGTTGTCTGAATTGCTCTCGGCGCGGAGGTTGAATTCCGCCTCGCGCTCGACTGCCGCCTGATAGGCACGCAGGATCACCTCAAGTTCTTCGCGGGCCTGATCGTCGCTCTCGGCCACGTGCACGCACTGATACGTGTGCGTGGTCCAGTCGAGCGCGGAAGCCACGGTCTCGTCCGAGTGGCCCGCCGAAGTCAGCATGGCGTGATAGGCATCGAAGTATTTCTTCACGTGCACGAAGGGTTCGGTTCCCCCGATGTTCGGCGGCGTAAAAGCGGGGATGAAGGCTGGCCAGCCCTGCTCGGCGGCCCGCCGCGCGCTGCTTTCCTTCATGGCCACAGGCATCAGCCGCGCGTGGCCGGTCGTGTAGGCGGCGGGCGCGATGCGCTGCAGGACGCGGCCCTGATGCGGGCCACTGGCGATCTCGACCGCGGGATCGCCCATGGTCTTGGCCCATAGCGCCTCGGCGAGCGCAAGGTTCTGGTCCGAGATTGCACCCGCGTCCTTGTAGTTGACTCCGAAGCCGATCATCTCTTCCGGCGTGGTGCCGCTGCCGATGCCGACAAGCAGCTTGCCGTCAGTCAGTTGGTCCAGAATATTGATCCGCTCGACGAACCGCACGGGATGATGAAGCGGGACTGACACCACCGAAAAGCCGAAATGCATTTCGGGCATTTTCGCAGCGAGATAGGCGGCGAAAATGAAGCTGTCGCTCGCCACCGGCATATAACCGTTAAAGTGATGGTCTGGCATGAAGATGGCCGAGAAACCGCGATCGCGGGCGCGCAGCGCATGGGCTTCGAGGTCTTTCATCAGCTGCCGGTCGTCTTCGGGGCGCATTGTACGCGCGTTCAGGAACACCGAGAACCGCATCAGCTTGTTTCTCCCCATCGGTCGATCCGCGATTGGTACGGATCTGACGAATCAAATTAGAATTGACGTTCCTGTTTCGATAGGGTGTAGCAGGTTCATGTCAACTGAAACCCGTCACACCGAGGCTCTCGCGCTCGGCGCCCTCAGCCGAAGACCGCGCCAAGGTCGTAGCCTTGCGTCCTATGAGAGGATGCTCGAGGCAACCAAGCAGCTGATGATCGAGGTTGGTAGCGACGCCTTCACATTGCAGGACGTGAGCGAGCGCGGGCAGGTTTCGATCGGCTCGATCTACTTGCGGTTCGAAAGCAAGGATCGGCTGCTGCACGCGGTGATTGCTGAAGAGCTGCAGACCGTGATCGCCAAGGAACGCGCGATGATTGACGCGACCATCGCCGAATGCGCCACGCTGGGCGAATTTCTCCCACGGTTCATTGATCGATACAGCGGGTTCCTGTCCGAAAATGCGCCGCTCCTCCGCACCATCATGCAGCGGGCGGCTGTTGATCCGGCGGTGTCCGAACCGGGCAAGGAAACCGCGCGGCGCTCGTCCGCCATGTCGGTCGCGGCGATCCTGACCTACCGCGACGAGATCAGGGCACCAGATGCGGCGGACAAGGCCAACGCGGTGTTCCAGATCGTCTTTGCAACGATTGCCCGGCAGTTTGGCCTCGGCTCGACCCCTGAATCAGGTGATCCGATTGTCTGGAATTTCATGAAGGACGAGCTTTCCAAGATGGCGCTCGCCTACCTCCGCCATTCCGACTGAACAGATCCGCGCTCAGAACGGCCCGGCCAGGCGGTGCAGCGCGCCGCCCATCATGCCGCCGATCTGGTCCGGTGGGCTGCCGGCAAGCTGCGCCGCGCCGATGGCAACGCTTGTCTCGACAATGTCGCGGCAGCGTTCGAAGCGCCGCTCTTCATAGGCTGCAAGACCGGCCTCGACCGTTGCTGCGCGCGTTAGCTCCTCGGACAGGACCAGCGCGCTTTCAACCGCCATGCCCGCGCCCGAGGCAAGGTGCGGCGTGGTTGCGTGCACCGCATCGCCCAGCAGCACGATCCGCCCATCCGACCAGGGGCGCGGTTGGATCTTGGCGGCCAATGGGCGGTAATTGACCCAGTCGTCAGACGTCATGGAGTCACGAACCCAGCCCGCGCTGCCGCCGAAGTCGGCGAGCCGGGCCTTCATTTCGCCCACCAGTTCTTCGTCGGCCAGATGGGTTTCGCGCTCTTCATGCGGGGTCAGCATCCACAGGTAGATGCGGTCTTCACCGCAACGGGTGATCCCGACCATATATTTGTGCCCGAAGAACATCTCGCCCTTTTCGAGCAGTGGCGGCTTCGCCATTGAGACGCGCCAGCAGCCTTGGCCGGTGCGCAAAGCCTCACCCATATGTGGGAAGGCAAGCTCCCGCACGCGTGAGCTGACACTGTCGGCTCCGATCACGAGATCATAGCGACCCGAAGTACTGTCTGAGAAGCTGACGTCTACGCCGCCATCGCGGTTGGCGAGCGCATCGACGGTGATCCCCAGCCGCACCGCAACGCCAGCCGCCGCAACGCGCTTTTGCATGAGCTTGTGCAGAACGGGGCGCATGATGCCGCCGGTGGCCGGGAGGCCTTCCTCGATCGGTGGCTCATCCAGATCGCGCAAGTGGGTGCCGTTGAACAGGAACATGCTCGAACCAGAGACGATCGCCCCATCGCGCGCGATATCCTCCACCATGGCGAGCCGCTGATAGGCACGCAGCGTCGCGCCGGTGATGGTTATCCCCGCGCCATAGACACGCCATTCGGGATCGATGTCGATCAGTTCGACCGATACGCCGCGCTCGGCAAGGTCTATCGCAGCCGCCATGCCGCCGATCCCGCCGCCCACAACGAGGGCACTGCCAGTGGAGGTGATCTGTGGTTTGTCAGTCATGCTGCTTACGTCCTTTTTGTCCCATGGCCCAGGCGATGCCGTTCGCGAGAAGCGCGGCGGACTGAGGCTCGTCATAGTTTTCGGGGCGGTGCCCTATGGCGGTATAGAAGGCACGCCCATCGCCTACGAACTTGCGCCAGGCGATGGGGTGATAGCCCATCGCAAGGTTTTCATCCCGATAGCCGATCTGCTTGTAGTCCCGCTCGTCAATTGTCGCGACGGCCACTGCGCCGCCATCGACCGGGTTTCGGTCGAAGGAATACCATTCTTCGAGCAGCGGCCAGTGATCTGCAACGCCAGCCCCGATGCTGCTGCGCGTATCGGCGAGGCGCACCGTGGCGGTCTGGAATTGTGGCTTGCCGGGATGGCCGATGAATCGCGCGCCGATCAGCGTGTCGACATACCAGTCCCAGAACCAGCGCGGATCGCCCCCGGAGCCATGTATCCCGGCAAAGCCGCCGCCATGCTCGATATAGACGCGGAAGGCTTCGCGCTGGGGTGTTGTGAGTGCATCGCCGCTGACATTGTTCCACACCACGACATCAAAGCGCGCGAGGTCCTCGGAGTTTATCACTCCGCCGCGGTCGGTGAACACGATCTGCCAGCCGCGCGTTTCGGCAATCCGACGCAGGCGGGCGCGGGCACTTTCGACGGAGGGATTGTCGCGGAAGCCATTGATTTTCTCAAATACCAGAACCTGCGGGCGCTTGTCTCGCGGGGGCAGGGCAGGGCGGTCGTGATCGTAGCGGGCGCAGCGTGCTAATGTGAACGCATCGGTGATCGGAAGCGCGGCGAGCTTGGCGGCGAGGGCAGCCTTGAGCGCGGGACCATCTGGGCGGGCTTCGACTAGCACACCCGGGGTGAGGATATTGGCAAATCCCGGGGGCAGGCCGCCGCCGCCGAAGTTCTTGGTGAAACCAGCGACCAGATCGGTCGCGGTGGCTTCCAGTGCGGCAGGCCCGCCCGGATGCATCAAGACATCGGACAGGGGGGACTCGATCCCGAGCGGCGCATTCGCCAGCGGACAGTCGCGCACGGGCTCAGAGGCCAACGCCGGAGCGCTCACAGCCATCAGCAAGAAGGCGGCCAATATCCTCACTGCACCGCCAGCCAGTCGATATACTGGTCGATCCAGCGGTCGCTGGTGGTGCCCTTGGGCATCATCCCGAAGCCATGCTCGCCGCCATAGTAGAGGTGGAACTCCACCGCATCGCTTTCCTTTAGCCAGCTGTCCACCAGCTTGAGCCCACCCTGCTTGAACAGCGGATCATGCGCCGCGATGGCAAGGAACAGGGGCGGACGCGGGCCACCGGTTACCGTCTGGGTCATCGGCGGATAGAGCAGTCCTACATGGCGGAGCAGCGAGGCTTCCTTCTTCTGCTCCAACAGGCGGATCAGCGAGCGCGAACCGGCGGAAAAGCCGATTGCGCCGATCTGCTTCGGATCGAGCTTCCATTCCGCTGCGCGCGTGGAGACCACCGTGACGGCCGACGCGAGATCATCAATCGCGGGCTGGCAATCGGGCAGTTCGCCCTTTCCAAGCGAGCCGAACTTGGAGGCCATATCAGCCATGAAGGCCTCGGGCGTCGGCGGGGTGGGATTGATCCGGTATTTGAGCACAAACGCGGTATAACCTGCTGCCGCGAGCCGATCTGCCACGCGAAAGCCCTCGCTGTCGATCGAGACGAACATGTATCCGCCGCCCGGCACCACGATCACCGCCTTGCCGTTGCCGCGCCCGTTCATCGGCCGCACGACGTAGAGCGAAGACCGCTCGACATTGCGCACCCAGACCTGGCCGAAAACCCGGTTCCATACTTCGCCGCCGACGGGGACATCGCGGAGCACAATCTGCTCGCCGCGCGCGGGTGGCACCGGGTCTGGAACGAACATCGCCGGGTCGGGTGCCTGTGCGAGGGCAGCGGCGCTGCCCATCACGAGCACGGCGGCAGCTGCAATCCACTGAAAAATCCGTCGCATCGCCTATCCTCTCGCAGTGTGGGCGCGGATGAAATCTCGATAGACGAGCGCGCTCGGCTTGGGGCGGCGCTCGAAAGTCTGGCGGTCGAAGGTGTGCAGGCCGAAGTGGATCTTGTAGCCGAACACCCATTCGAAGTTGTCGATAAGTGACCAGTGGCAATACCCATTGACCGGCACGCCGTCATCCATCGCCGCCTTGAGATGCGTGAGCGCTTCGGGAATGAGCCAAGCCCGTAAGGTGTCGTCATCGGTGCCGACACCGTGTTCGGTGACGATTATGGGCACTTTGGCGACCTCATGGGCATAGCGCACCGCGCCCGCGAGCGAGGGCGGATAGACCTCCGAACCCATCGTGTTGCGGCGTGCGTTCGCCGGCGGATCGAGTTTGCCCTTCGTACCCCAAAGCGAGCGTTCGTAGTTCTGCACGCCGACAAAGTCGTCGGCTCGGGCAAGGCGCAACCATGAGTTATAGAACTTTTCGCGCATGGCATCGCGCAGCGAGCCGGGTTCGGCTTCCTGATCATCAAGCATGGCGAGGCTGACGCCCACGGGCAGATCGCCCCGCACCGCCTTGATTGCGGCTTTGCCAGCGGTGTGGCCCGCCTGCAGATTGGCCTGAACTTTTGTGGGGTCGGGTTGGTAAAGCGCGTTGCCCGCGAGGAAGACCGGCACACCCAGCTTCACAGCAGCGGCGGCGGCCATCGCCTTGTCAGCCTCAACCAGGCCGCCGGGCAGCAGGAACTGAAGCACACCGGCCAGGTTTGGCTCGTTGAGGGTGGTCGCGTGGTCGATTTCGGCCGCGAGATGGCGCGCTGCCTTGTCGCAGAAGCGCGCAAAGACCTGCGGTGCATCAGGGTTCATCCAGCCGCCACGCGCGGCAAACCAGATCGGCGTGGTAAAGTGGTTGAAGGTTACGATGGGTTTCAGGCCGAGCCTCCGGCACCCCTCGATCATCGCCTTGTAGTGATCGAGCATCGCCATCGAGAACAGGCCGGGTTCCGGTTCGATTCGCGCCCATTCGAGGCTGAAGCGGTAGCTGTTTAGGCCCAGGCTGGTCACCAGTTCGAGATCGCGCTGCCACAATTCGAAGCTGTTGGCCGAATCCCCCGAAGGATCGGCAAAGACCGTGGGTTTGATGTTTTCCAGCAGCCAGCAATCGGCGTTGATATTGTTGCCTTCGACCTGATGGCCAGCGGTGGCCGCGCCCCAGATGAAGTCCTTGGGAAACCCTGTCCGCGTCGCTGCCAGCGCCGGTTTGGCTGCCAGTGTCAGGCTGGCCGCCGTGGCCGCGACAAACGTGCGCCGGTCGAACTCCATCAAACCTTCTCCCATTGTGTTTGAAGGTGATCTGGTCGAAATCAACGATCAAGTAAAATTGTCATAACGCATAAAACCTTATA
>CANFIV010000072.1 GCA_947446935.1 Sphingomonadaceae bacterium
AGCACCATGGCGGCAACTTCGTGTGGTCGGAAGCTCAGATCTTGTGAGTAGAATTCGCGGCTGGAGCTATCGAGGAGGACGTTCTCTCGCCCCAGAATCTGCTGCAATTGATCGATGGTTGTGCTGTCGGCCACGGTGCTTGCCGGACCATCGCTCGGTTGATGCTGCAGACTCGTCTCCATGCAATCCTCCTGAATTCCCTTATGCGTTTTTTGTATCCTGAATCCATCGAATCGCAAGGATCAATTCAACTTCAATCGACTTTTTGTGCACATTCCATACCAATCCTGCCGTGTCGGCCTTGCTGCGGATGATATTCAAATGCATCCTGCGCCTCGCGCCATTTCCGTGAAGGCGCAGATTGAAAGGATCACCCGCATGCGTGCAGCATTGGTTTCGGGCGCCGGGATCGGCATCGGCGCGGCCACCGCAAAAATTCTCGGCCGGAATGGCTATCACGTCATCGTCAGCGACATCCTGCCGAACGAGGGCGAGGCGGTTGCGGAAGACATTCGTGCGGCTGGCGGCTCGGCTGAATTCGTCCTCCTCGATGTTGGCGACACGGCTGCCTGTGCTGCCGTGATTGCCGATATCGAAGCGCGTTTCGGTGCACTTTCTGCGGTCGTTGCCAATGCCGGCATTGCGCCGCGCGCGGCCTATCCGATCCTGACCGACGAGAAGTGGGACGAAGTCCTGAACGTCAACCTCAAAGGACAGTTGCGGCTGATGCGTGCGGCGGCACCGGCGATGGCCGCGCGGCGCGAAGGCGCGATGGTCTGCATATCGTCCATCGCTGGCGCAGTCGTGGGCTGGGACGATCACTGGCACTATTCGGCCGCCAAGGCCGGGATCACCGGGATGGTCAAGGCCGCCGCGTGCGCGCTGGCCAAAGACAATGTGCGGGTCAACGCCGTGGCACCAGGCTTCATTCGCACCGCCCAGATCCTCTCGGAGGAAAACTCGCTTGGTCCTGTCGGCCTTGTCGCCGCTGAAGCGACGGTGCCGATGGGCCGTGCTGGACATGCCTCTGAAATCGGCGAGGTGATCGCCTTCCTTCTGTCTGACAAGGCAAGTTATCTCACCGGGCAGACGATTGTCGTCGATGGGGGTCTGACCGTTTCGCTCTGACACCCGAACAGCAGACACAAAAAACCGGGCCCTGCATCGCTGCAGGGCCCGGCCTTTTATTTAGATATCGAACTCGCTCAGAACTTGAACGTGCCCTCAACCCCGATGGTGCGCAGCGCGCCGGGAGCGACAAATGCGCCGCCGAATTCCGGCGCAACGATCACTTCAGCAAGGTAGCGCTTTTTGGTCACGTTGTTCGCGAAGGCCACCAGCGACCAGTGATCGGTCTTGATACCGCCGCGCAGGTTCAGGATGCCATAGGCATCGCGCTTGCTGTTCGAGTAGTTGGCGCCCAGACCGAAGATGGTCGGAACGTCATTGTTCTGTACGGTGTGGAAGTAGGTCGGGCCGGTCACGCGATAGTCGGCGCGCAGCAGCAGGCCAAGCGAATCTGTGAGAGGGCCGTCATACTGGGTGCCCAGGTTGATCGTGTACTTCGATGTGGCCGGAGCCTTGTTGCCCACAGTGTAAGGACGCGCCGAGTTCTTGCGGATTTCGCTGTCGGTGTAGTTCGCCGAACCGAACACGGTGAAGCCCTTCATCAGGCGGGCATTGAACGAACCTTCGACGCCCTTGAAGCGCACCTTGTCGATGTTGGACACAACGCGCAGCAGGCCGAAGGGACCAACGAAGAATTCGAAGAACTGCGAGTTCTTTACGTCGGTGTAGTAGCCCGCCAGTTCGAAGTTCACACCGGGAGCAACCGAGCCCTTAACGCCGACTTCCCATGCGCTCGAGGTTTCCTTCTTGTAGTCGTCGAAGACCGACAGGCCCGCGCCGATCCCGGCGTTGAAGAAGCCGTTCACGATGGCCGCCGAACCGGCGTTGTTGAAGCCGCCCGTCTTGAAGCCGACACCCCAGTTCGCGAAGACGCTGACAGCGTCGCTCGCGGCATAGCTGATCGAGATCTTCGGCTGAAGCTGCTTGAAGGTTGCCTTGCGCGGCAGCAGAACGCCGCTCGGGTTGTAGGCAGGGTCGAGGCCGGGGTTGAGGTAATAGTTGGCAGGCGTATCGGCGGTACCGTTGGGATTGCCGGTCAGCACGTTGCCCACCCAGCGGGTCAGTCGGCCGGTCGGGATGCCGTTTTCGGTGGTGCGGGATTCGATGTCATACCGGGCCGCAGCACTGAACTTCAGCTTGTCGGTGGGCTTGTACTCCAGTGAGCCGAACAGCGCGTAAACGTTGGTCTTGAACGAATCCTCGGCCAGCGCCTCGGTGCGATTGCGCGGATCGGTGGTGTAGCACTGGCGGATCACGCCCTGGCCGGTATCGAGACCGAGGTTGTTGCAGTTGAACCGATCGATGTTGAGGTAGTAGCTGCCCAGCGACCAATTGAGCCCATTGCCCGCGTCGCCGGCAAGACGGACTTCCGCCGAAATGTCCTTCTGATCGCGCTGCTGGTACTGCGAACCATCGCAAGTGACCGGCGAATAAGGGTTGAGGAACACGTTCGGGTTGCCGACATCGACGCCGAACGGCGCCTGGACCGGGAAGCCCTTGAGCGCAGCGGCGCTGGCAAGGCAGCTGCTTTCCTTGTTGAAGAACCCGAACGTGCCGCTGGTGCCGTCAGCGTAGAAGTCGTTCTTGGTGTTGCTGTAGGACACATAGCCGGTCAGCTTGAGCGTATCGCTCAGCGTCTGGGCAAGATGGACCGAGGCTTCGAAAGACGACTGGTGGTTCGCCGGGTTGATATTGCGGGCGAAAACGAACTGGTGCTTGTTGGCATCGATGTTGAACACCGGTGCGTTCAGGATGCCGGCAAGGCCGGGCAGCTGGAAGATCGCGTTGAAGGCGATGGCCGAACCCGTAAGCTTGCTATAACGAGCCTTGAGATCAATCTCGGTGTCGCTGCTGGGCGTGTAAAGCAGGCGGCCGTTGATGTTGAAGCGCTTGTTGTCGTCAACCGAAGCGGCAATGCCCTTGCCCTGGTTGGGGTAAGTGCTGGCGTATAGCGCGCTGGACTGGAACACGTCGCGGTAGAAACCGTCGGTCGTTGCGTACTCGCCGTTGAGGACGAAGCCCAGATTTTCGCCCAGCGGGCCGCTGACCACGGCGGCACCCGAAAAGGTGTTGTTGTTGGCGCCGGAGACACGGCCCGAAACTTCAAGTTCCTTGCCCGGCTTCTTCGTGGAGATCACGATCGCGCCGGCAACCGCGCTGCGGCCATAATACGCGCCCTGCGGACCTTTGAGGATTTCGATCTGAGTCAGCGCGCCCTGATCCTGCGCCAGGAGGGCCGTGTTCGACTTCAGCACGCCATCGACGACGAGCGCGACGTTGTTCTCGCCGTCGCGCGCACCGTTGATGCCGCGGATCGCGATCTGGGTGTCGCCCGCTTCGACCACGCCGGTCACGATGGTGACGCCCGGGGTTAGCTGCACATAGTCCGCGGCGACTTTGGCGCCGGTGTTGGCAATCGCGCCCGCGGTGATGACGGTAACCGATGCCGGCACGTCCTTGAGCTTTTCATCTTCGCGGCGTGCGGTCACAACGATCTCGTCGGACGGAGCAGCCGCTTGCGGCGCAGCCTGCGCAAACGCGGCGACCGGCACAAGCGCGGACGCTGCGACCGAGCTCATGATCAGAAACTTCGTGATTCTCATGCTTAACCCCCCTGTTTGTCTTTAACTTTACTAAATCAGCGCGTGTCGATCATCGGGATCGTATCAAGCGCTCCCTCTGCGAATTCCGGAATCGTTTCCAACCTCTGGAAACGGAAAGGCTTTCTTGCTGTGAGACAGCCCAAGCTGGACCAGCAGTTCGGCTTGTTTGTAGGCGATCAGACCAGGGTTGATCACCGGGATCGACAGGTTCTGCGATAGCCAATGCGCCGACTGGTGCATGGTCGTCGAACCCAGCACGATCACATCCGCACCGTCTTCCGCCATTGCAGCCTCAGCCTCGGCCTTGAGCTTGGCGAAAATCACCTCTTCCTTGCCCGCGAGCAGTTCGGCCACATCGGGCCGGGTCTTGATCGAGCGCAAGCCCGAGCAGCGCGGCCAGAAGCCGTATTCGGTCAGCGTCTTTTCGTAGAGCGGGAACCATTCGTCCCACATCGTGAGAACGCAGAACTTCTTGCCGAGCATCATCGCAGCATGAAAGGCGCACTCGCCGGGGCCAACCACCGGGATCGAGAGACGCGAGCGCAAGGCGCGCAGGCCCGAGTCGCTGACGGTATCGATCACGACCGCGGAATAGCCTTCCGCCTCCGCATCGATGCCGGCCTGGAACACCGTCCAGTCCATGAGCAGCATGTCATGATACGAGTCGCCGAGCGCCGCGCCCCACGCTACTGCAGCAAATTCGGGCTTGAAGCCGGGAGCGATCACCTCTGGCGGAAGCTGGGCGGCACGGTTGGCCACCCCGGCGTCATCCATCGGGATCGGCACGATAACTTTGATGCGGTGTTCAGCCACGTGACGTTGCGTCCCAACCTGTTGCAGACATGACAGCCTAATGTATACAATGACAATCGGTCAAGCAGGGGAGCAAGAAAGAATGTCGCGCGCATCCGACCGTGCTTACGAGCTTATCCGCGACATGATCCTTTCCGGCGAATTGCCCTCTGGGGCAAAGATCGGCGAAGAGGCGCTGGCGGAGCAATGCGGCGTCTCAAGAACGCCCATCCGCGAGGCCTTGAGTCGGCTGGAAGCCGAACTGCTGATCCGCCGGACCGACACGCAGCGCAGCTTCGTGGCAGACTGGTCGCTGGACGATGTCGAGGAAATGTTCGAGCTGCGCGGCCTGCTGGAAAGCCGCGCCGCGCGCCGGGCCGCCAAACGGATCAGCTGGAGCCAGATCGAGCGACTGAAAACGCACCACAAGGCGATCGGCGAAGCCATCTACGCCGAAACGCCCGATACACAGCAGTTTATCGAGCATAACCAGCATTTTCATGGGGTTATCCTTGAAGCTTCCGCATCCGCGCAGCTAACCAACATGCTGGCCCGCATCGTTGAACGGCCAATCGTGCATCGCACCGCACAGAATTATTCGTTCGATGACCTCAAGCGTTCGCACCGCCAGCACGGGGAACTGCTGGCTGCGTTCGAGCAGCGCGATCCGGCTTGGGCGGAGGCGGTCATGATCTCGCACATCCGCCGCGCATTCCATGCTTATGCCAATGCGCATGTCGGGCAGCGCATTCCGGAGGTGCCGCAGGCAGCGGAATAAGAGTCCGGGCGACCCCACTTGATTTTGTATGCAAAACTGCGATGCTTCTCGCATGGCAACCGCAACCATAGAATTTGTCGAAGTGGGACCACGTGACGGTCTGCAAAACGAGCGAGAGGTCGTTTCCACGGCGGACAAGATCGAACTGATCACCCGTTCGATCGCCGCCGGTGCGCGCCGAATCGAAGTGACCAGCTTCGTGAACCCCAACCGCGTGCCGCAGATGGCGGACGCGGAAGCGGTTTGTGCCGCGCTACCGGTTCGCCCCGACGTGACGTTCATCGGCCTCGTGATGAATGGCAGAGGCGCGGACCGTGCCATCGAAACCGGGCGCATCAACCAGCTTGGCGCGGTGGCCGTCGCCACGGACAAGTTCGCAATCGCCAATCAGGGCCAGACCAGCGACGAATCCGTCGAGGCGGCCAAAGCGATCATCGCCAAGGCGCGCGCGGCCGGGCTAACCGGGCAAGCCACCATCGGCGCTTCATTTGGCTGCCCGTTCGAAGGCGAAGTCAGCGAAGCGCGCGTGGTCGAGATGGCGCAGCGGCTGGCGGAGGCCGGGCCGGTCGAAGTAGCGCTGGCCGATACCATCGGCGTGGCCGATCCGGCGCATGTCACCCGGCTGGTGACCGCCGTGCGTGCCGCCATCGATCCGCTGCCGGTGCGGGTGCATTTTCACAATACGCGGGGCACGGGCCTTGCCAACGTATGGGCGGCGGTTGCTGCCGGGGCGCGGGTTGTCGATGCCGCGCTGGGCGGACTGGGCGGATGCCCGTTTGCTCCGGGCGCGGCCGGCAACGTCTCCAGCGAAGACGTGGTCTACATGCTGGAACGCGCGCATATCGCAACGGGCATGGACCTCGATCAACTGATCGCGGGCAGCGCCTGGCTTTCAGACATTATCGGACGAAAACTGCCGGGAATGGTGGCGCAAGCGCCCCGGTTTCCGCAAGCTTCAGCAGCAAAGGACGTATAGATGGGTTACCGTTTGGGGGTTGATGTCGGTGGAACGTTCACCGACCTGCTGTTGTTTGACGAGACGACCGGCGCGTTCTGGCGCCACAAGACACCTTCGACCCCGCATGACAGCTCTGAGGGCATTCTGACCGGTGTTACCGCGATCTGCGAGAATGCGAAGGTTGATCCCAAGGACATCGAATACTTCCTGCATGGCACGACGGTGGCCACGAACGCGGTGCTCGAAGGCAAAGGCGCGCGCGTCGGCCTGATCACCACTGAAGGCTATCGCCATGTGCTGCAGATCGCGCGTTCCTATGTGCCTGGCGGCCTTGCCGGCTGGATCATCTGGCCCAAGCCGACGCCGCTGGCCGCGCTGGAAGATACCGTGACCGTGGGCGGCCGCATGGACGCCTCGGGCAAGGAAGTGCGCCCGCTCGACGAAGCCAGCGTCAAGACCGCTTTGCTCAAGCTGAAGGAACAGGGTGTCGAGGCGATCACGGTGTCGCTGATCAATGCCTATGTGAACGGCGATCATGAAGCCCGCATCGGCGCGATGGCGCGCGAAATGATGCAAGACATTCCCGTCTCGCTCAGCCACGAAGTGCTGCCCGAGATGCAGGAATACGAGCGCACGCTGACGACGGTGGCCAATGCGGCGGTCCGCCCGGTGGTGAGCCGCTATGTCTCCAGCCTGCGCGACAAGCTCGCCATTTCGGGCATGAACGGCAAGCTTTCGCTGCTGCGCTCAGACGGCGGGCTGATGTCGGCGCAGAAGGCCGAAGAGCAGCCGGTCAACATTCTCATGTCCGGCCCCGCCGGCGGGGTGACCGGTGCGCTGTGGGTCGGCAAGAATTCGGGCTTGCGCAATATCCTCACGCTCGACGTAGGCGGCACGTCCACCGACG
>CANFIV010000073.1 GCA_947446935.1 Sphingomonadaceae bacterium
AAAGCCGCGCAGCTGTTCGTTTTCCAGCGCCGCATTGGCCTTGGTCACGATGGGGAACACCGTGAACGAGCGGTAGAGTTCGTTGAGCGTCGGCTGGCGCAGGCCTGTGTAGGCCGAGCCGCGCGCCGAAAGGCCGCCGCCGAGTTTGACCACTGCGCCGCCGCGGAAGCTGCCTTCCCAACCCGAACGGTCGGGATAGGCAATCGATGTGCGGTTGCCGCTCAGGACCTGATCGAGCGTGCCATTGCGCACCGACCAGCGATCCGCCCGCGCGCCTGCGGTCAGAACCACTGGGCCCAAAGTCCAGTCGTCTTCCACGAACAGGCCCAGATCGCGATTGGTGCCGCCCGCGCGGCGGTGGCCGGATATCTGGCCCTGCGTGTAGACGTCTTCCTGGGTATGTCCTTCGGCAAAGCGCCAGTCCGCGCCGAGCCGCAGCACGTGCGCGGTGCCCACTGGCGGCCGCAGTTCGATTTTGCCGCCCGCGCCGGTCGATGGCGTGGCGCGCTGGTTGAGTGTCGGCAGGAAGCTGCGCGCACTGATCACCACGTTGTTGAAATCGCGGCTCTGAATGTATGCCAATGCATCGAACTGCCACGCACCCCGCCCGACAAGCCGCACGCTGGCATCCTGCCCGTTGGCGGCGGTGTCGGCCCCGGCAAAGCGCAAGGTGCGGGCATCGTTGAATGCGGCCACGCGGGCCTGCAATTCGATATCGCTTGTCAGCGGCGCAACGGCGCGCAGGCTGGTGGACCAGCTTTCATAGCGGGCCCGCACGCTGGCTGGCACGCGCTGGTTCTCGGGCGTCGTCCAGAAGCCGCGTCCCCGATCCCAGCGTCCGGAGGCGACGAGATAGCCGGCACCCAGCTTGGGAGCGAGCGTGGCGGAAAGCTCGCTTTCGCCGCGATCGTCAACCAGTGCGCTCGCACCGAGCAGGCCAAGCTGATCGGGCCCCGCGCTGGTCAGGTCGATCGTGCCCGCAACCGCGCCCGCACCAAACGCGCCTGAACCGCCGCCGCGTGTGACACGTGCCGAAGCAAGCCGTTCGGGCGCGAGCGCGCTCAGCGGCACGAAGCCGAAAAAGGGATCAGCCACCGGCACCCCATCGAGAAGCATCAGCGTGCGGCTGGTGGCATTGCCGCCCAGTGCGCGCAGGGTGATCCCCTGAGCCGAAGGGTTGGAAGAACGGCTGTCCGAGCGGCGGAACTGCTGGAACCCGGCAGCGGCGGAGAGGGCGTCCTCGATCCGGCCCGAGGCGGCGAGCAGCAGCCGTTCGCGGTCGAGATCCTGCACATCATAGGCAACAGCGGCGGGGGCGGCTTCAAGTCCGCGGCCTGTGACGACGATAGGCGCAGGTGCCGCCTCGTCTGCCCATGCGAGCGAAGGCATGGAGGCCCCGGCAAGGAGAACAAGTGCGGAGGCGCAGGCAGGATATTTCAGCACGGATCAAAGGCTTTCTGGTGCAATTTGAGCGCAGGCCTTTGCGCGCGGGGGAGGGGGTGTCAAGGGGCCGGAGAGGCCGTCGCTGTAACCTTTCCCGGGTTCACGGCGAACCGTGTGCATGCTTTGCGCAGGCCCTAGCGGCCCGAGACCGGAATTGCCCATGAAACGTCCAACTGCGAAGACCCGCCTGCTGCTCACCTTCGCACTTCCTTTAGCGGTCGCGGGCGGTCTAGCCATAACCGCCAATGCATTGAGCGAGCGCGCGAGCGCCAGCGCACCGCCAGCCGCAGCCACGCACCTTGCCGCTACGATGCCCACTGCGCCGGTGCTGGTCGAACTATACCAGAGCGAGGGTTGCTCCAGTTGCCCGCCTGCCGAGGCTTATCTCAATTCCATTGTCGATCGGCCAAACGTAATCGCACTCGCGTTCGAGGTGACGTATTGGGACTACCTCGGTTGGAAGGACACGTTCGCCAGCCCCGCCTACACCCAGCGGCAACGCGATTTTGCCGCGCATTCGGCAACTCACGAAGTCGTGACGCCGCAGTTCTGGATCAACGGTCAGCGCAGCGTTGCAGGTGCAAACTCCCGCGCGGTGGAGGCCGCCATCGCGGTCGTGCGCCCGCTCGCCCCGGTGCCAACTGTTAGCGTGAACGGCGTGACCATTTCCAAAGCCGCAGCCCTGGCGCGGCCCGCAACTGTCTGGCTGGTTCGCTATGATCCGCGCGTGATCCAGGTACCGATCAAAGCTGGCGAAAACACTGGCCGCACCCTTCCGCACCGAAACCTTGTGCAAGAACTGACCCGGCTCGGAACATGGAATGGCGCGGCGACCCAGTTCGCCTTCGCGCCTGCCACGGGTGGCCTGCAAAGCGCGGTGTTTCTGCAAGACGGGCGAGGCGGCGCGGTGCTCAGCGCGGCGAGCGGTTCAATGCAAGGGCGCGTTGCGATGCGCTGAAAGCACGGGCCCGTCGCGGCATCAATCACAGCCCTCGCTATCACCGCCTTCGCGGGTATGACCATGTTGGGTTGTTGGAAGGCGTTCAGGCGTGATGAGCCCTTTATTCTGCCGGGGCGGTATGCGCAGGCGCTGGTGCGACAGTGTAGCCATCGCTTGGAAGAACCCACTTGACCCGTTGTTCGGGTATCTCCGGCTTTCCGCCCTCGATCGTCGCCTTCGTGACCAGAAGGCCATCAGGCCCCGGCAGGTATCGGGTGCAAATTTCCTTGTCGAACACCGAAGCCATGCTCTCCGCGATCTTGGGGAGCACAGCCGCAGCCTTTTCGGATGGGAGCGGTTGGCCCGAGAAACGCAGCGTGCCTTTCATCACGTCATCCGCACGAACGTAGCCACAGACTGCGCCATTTTTCACACTGACTAGGCTGACTGTCTCCAATGTCACCGGTTGGGTGTGCGATATCAAAACCAGCGCGGTGTTTTCCCAATTTCCATCAGTAGTCTTTTTGTAGGTAGCGATGGATTGGCAAGTCTTGGCGTCATCGTCGGGCTCATAGCATTGGGCAAAGCCTTTGTCGGCTTTAGCCAACGGCTGACTGTCCTCGGTTGCGGACGTGGCCGCGCTCAGCATCGCAACAATTACAAGAAGCACGCAATCACTCTCCATTGCCGGGCGGACCTATCGATCAAGGCCTATCCTACTTACAGACCGAAGCAAGCGGTTGCGGACCGCCCGCTTTCCTAAATGCCTGCCGACTGACATGACCGCATCGAAGCTCCTCGACATGGTCGATCAGAACTTCGCGCTCTGGCTCTACTTGGTGCTGGACCGTGCCGGGCACATCACGCGGCGGTATGCGCAGGCGCTGGGATTGCTGGTTAGCCGCTGACCGGCTCGGCCAGCGGTGCAAGCAGGCTTGCCAGCGCGGCGCAGCCTTCATCATCAACCCGCGCACCGAGCGCTGCCTCGATCGCTTCGGCATAGACCGGCCACATGGCGGCACGCATGGCCTTTCCTTCGGAGTTCAGATCAAGCGTATGTCCGCGCGCATCATCGGGGCAGGGCGTGCGCGTGATGAGCCCGGCCTTTGCGATCCGGTCAAGCAGGCGCGAGAGTGTATACTGCTCGGCCGAGAGCGTGACCTGCAGATCGCGGGGGCGCTGCGGGCCACCGCGTTCGAGTGCAAGCAGCACATCGTACCATTCCGGCGGCGGTAGCCCGGCTTCGCGTAGTGTGGCGGCGCAGTGCTGCGACGCCAGATCTGCAGCCCGGAGCAGGCGCGTCCACGCCAGGAGGGTCATTGCCGCGGGTTTTGCCATGGATCGGGCCTCGTTCAATGCAGTTGCATGAAGTTTCATGCATCCGCATCGAAAAATCAATGCAAGTGCAACTACCTAGCCCGGCTCGCCCTTCACCTCTTGTGGTTCGGGTGCGGTAAGGATGCGATCGCGGGCAGAGCTTGGGTCGCCACTTTGGATCTGCAGATTGAGCCGCTCCGTATCGCGCACGCGGAACAGTGTTTCGGCGCGGGTGATCGCCTCGTTGCTGAGGCCGGCGTTGTCGAGCGCGGCGCGGGCCATTGCAATGGCGGATTCAAAGGTTTCGCGCACGATCAGATTGACCGGTGCATCCCTGAGCTTGATCACAGCGCGGCGATCAAAAGCGCGGACATAGAGCGCAGCGCGGGGAAACGTTTCATGCACCGCGCTCAGCATGGCGGCGTCGAGCTGGTCGCCATCGATGCAGAACATGATCATCTCGGCTTCGGCCGCTCCGGCCTGGCGCAGCATGTCGATCCGCGTGCCATCGCCGAAATAGACTTTGGCGCCGAAAGTGCCCGCGACGTCGATCATGTCGACATCGGTGTCGATCAGCGTTACCGAAATGCCGCTTGTCTGCAACACTTGCCCGACGGCCTGACCGAAGCGCCCATAGCCTACGATCAGCGCATTGGCGCAGTCGTTCTGCGGGCCGTCTCGCACGCTGGCGGTCTGCACCGGCTCTGCGCGGAAGCGGCGGGTGGCCATCATCAGGAACGGCGTGGTCGCCATCGAGAGGGTGACGACCGCACCGAACAGGCTCGCGGCTTCGGGCGCGATCAGCAGTGCGTGGCTCGCCTGCGCAAACAGTACGAAGCCGAACTCGCCGCCCTGGCTGAGCAGCAGACCCAGCGCCAGTGCGCCGCGCCACGGCATGCCAAACAGGCGCGCGATTCCGAACATGACCGCGGCCTTCACCGTGATCAGCATCAGCGCCATCGACAGCACGAACAGCGGATCGCGTGCAATTGCGCCAAGATCGAGCATCATGCCGACCGCAAGGAAGAACAGACCGAGCAGGATTGAACGGAACGGTTCGACATCGGCCTCGAGTTCGTGGCGATAAGGGCTGTCCGCCAGCATCACACCTGCGATGAACGCGCCGAGCGCGGTCGAGAGCCCCAGCAGTTCCATGACAGCGGCGGAGGCCATGACTGTGAAGAGCGCCGCGACCACGAACATCTCGCGCTCGCCGAGATTTCCGATCAAGCGGAACAGCGGACGGATGAGAAAGCGGCCCGCGGCAACAAGGCCCGCAATCGCGGCCACGGTATAGAGCCCCAGCAGCCAGCCCGGCGGGCCTCCGGCATCGGCGGGATTGCGGCTGAGGGCGGTGATGATCGTGATCAGCGGGATGATCGACAAGTCCTGAAAAAGCAGGATCGAGAATGCCCGCTCGCCAAAGCGCGTCTTGAGCCGGCCCGAGGACTGGAGCATCGGCAGCACCTGCGCAGTGGACGACAACGCCAGTGGAAGGCCGAGTGCGAGCGCAGCGGCGGTGGAGAACGACGTGGTGAGCATGATCACGCCCGCCACCGCCAAGCCGCAAGCGGTCACCTGCAGCACCCCGAGCCCGAGGATGTCGCGTTTCATCTTCCATAGCTTGCTTGGATCAAGCTCAAGCCCGACAAGGAACAACAGAAGTGTGATGCCGAGTTCGGCAAAGCCCAGCTTTTGCTCCGCATCGCCGACCAGATGAAGCACATGCGGACCCAGCACCGCGCCAGCGACGAGATAACCGAGGGTGGCACCAAGTCCGAGGCGCCGGAACAGCAACACGAAGCCCAGCGCAAAGCCCAGCAGCAGAAATCCGTCATGCAGGACCGAGGTAGGGGCCGCTCCGTTCACAGTGTTTCCTTGGCTCTAGTAGGCCGGCATAGGCTGCGGGTCTGCGAGAGGTTGTCACGGCTTGGCTCCCTTCCGTCAACCGCCCTCACAGCCCCAATGCTATTGACATTCATGTAGGCAGAGTGATTGTTCTGTGCCGAAACCACAAAAGGAGAGGCCCATGTCTGTTGCCGGAAAGTATGAATGCGTCACACGTTCGCCGATGGGCGATCAAACCTCGATCCTGACTGTCGAGGTCGATGGCGACAGTTTCAGCGGCAGCAATTCGGGCCCGATGGGCAATCTCGCGATCACCGGCGGCACGGTCGATGGCAACACCATCAGTTGGAGCAGCGACATAACCGTGCCGATGCCGATGAAGCTCGACTGCAAAGCAACCATTGATGGTGATGCGGTGACTGGCACCGTCACCGCTGGCATGTTCGGAAGTTTCCCGATGACTGGCAAGCGGATCGGCTGAAGGCGTGAGCAGGGCCCCTCCTGCCTGCGGGAGGGGTCTGGGCTGGCCGATCGCTGGGCTTCAGTGCGAAGGCGGAGCGGGCGCGCGCATCATCGTGCCCGAGAACGCGACTGCGGGTTTTCCGTCTGCCGTGATCAGCCCCCGCGCGAAGACGAGGCTCCGTCCAGCCTTCACAAGTTCGCCGCGCGCGAGCAGCAATTGGCCGGGAAGCGCGGGCCCTACAAATTCGCAATTAAACGCAACGGTCACGCCGTTGACCTCCTGTCCGTCCGATCCGGCGATCATGAACAGCGAGAAATCGGCAAAGGTCATCATGCAGCCGCCGTGGATGCTGCCATGGCTGTTGCAGTTCAGCGGTCCTGGCCGAAATCCGGTGACGACGCCCTCATCGTCGCGCTTGACATAGAACGGCCCGACCTCGTCCTCGAACGGATCGACGCCGGCCCAGTGATGCCAACCCGCCCAATCCGGATGGTCCGCAGGTTCGAACCTGCCGGAGAAGGGCGGTGATGAGGCGGACATGCGGTTCGATTCCCTGGTGGCAATAGATCGTCCGCTCGCTGGCCAAGACTTGGCCTTGCGTCAACTGCGCGCGCGGTGTGCCGTCACAGCAGGAAGTCGCCTGCAACCAGCGTGAGCCCCGGGGCGAGCCGGATGACGCCGTCGGCCACGCCGTCGCCGGTGATGTCGCCTTCGATGAACGTGGCAGTTGCGGTCTGCACGAAGCGCAGTTCCCCGGCATGGCCTGTAAAGGCTGCGGTGCCGATGAAGGTGAAGGCTTGATCGCCTCCCACAAGAGCGTTGGCATCTACCCCACGAATGTCGATGCGGTCGTGCTCGGCATGGCTGAAGTCGCTGATGCGGTCTGCCAGAACCTTTGAGCTGGCATCCGCTACGGCCGCGCTGTCGAACACGAAAGTATCCGCCCCGGCCCCACCGGTCATGGCGTCCTTGCCAGTGCCCGGATCGATCCGGTCATTGCCAGCGCCGGCAATCAGCACATCGTTGCCTGCGCCGCCATAAAGCCGGTCGTCGCCGTTGTAGCCGACCAATGTGTCTGCTCCGCCGTTGCCGGTCAGGATATTGGCGCTGATGTTGCCGCTGATGCGGTTGGCCAGTTCGTTGCCGGTCGCA
>CANFIV010000074.1 GCA_947446935.1 Sphingomonadaceae bacterium
CTCTCACGGCAACCGATGATGCAGCGACCGCCATCATCAATACCCATGCTGGGGCTTGCGCAGCGGCGCTCGCCTGGCTGCTCATCGAAAAGATCACCATCGGCAAGCCCACTTCGGTGGGCTTTGCCACCGGCGCAGTCGCAGGCCTTGCCACGGTAACTCCGGCGGCCGGGTTAATCGCGCCGGGCGCGGCGATCCTGTTCGGCGTCGCAGCCGTGGCGGTGTGCTACCCGATGATTCAGGTCGTCAAGCGGCGGCTCGAGATTGACGATTCGCTCGATGTCTTCGCGGTCCACGGGGTCGGCGGCATGGTGGGATCGGTGCTGCTCGCGGTATTCCTTGAACCCTCGCTTGGCGGAACGGGCTACGCCGATGGCATGGGCCTCGCCCGCCAGCTTTTCGCGCAAGGCGCGGGCGTCGCGGTCGTCGCGGCGTGGAGCGCGCTCGGCACCGTGATCGCGGCGCTGACCGTCTCGATGGTTATCCCGATGCGCGTGCCCGAGGACGAAGAGCGCGAAGGGCTCGACATCACCAGCCACGGTGAACGGGCGTGGGAGTTTGAGTGACCTGAGCCGCAAGGCCAAACTCGCTGCGTTCATCGAGGCCGTGTGGAACCGTGGCGAAGCCGCCGCCGTGCCGCACTACCTCGCCCCCGCCTACACCATTCACCACGACCCCGGCGATCCGTGGGAAGGCCGCACGCTCGATCCTGCGGGCTTTGCCGAGCGCCTGCTCCAATCGCGCGCGCCCTTTCCCGATCAGCGCTTCACCACGCTGCGCATGGCCGAGGACGAGGATGCGGTGATCATGACGTGGACGTGGCAGGCCACCCACCTCGGCGATTTCCCGGGCTTCCCCGCTACCGGCCGCACGATCCGCATGTCTGGCGCGACGGCCTACGGCTTCGACGCCGAGGACCGCCTCACCGGCCACTGGCAGATCGCCGACCGGCTCGGCGTGTTCCAGCAACTGCAGGCGAACCGGGGCTGAAGAGCCACTAGGCTCTAATCGAGATTGTCCCGCAGGATTTGCAAAATCGCCGCCACAGCCCCGCGCGAAGTGGCGAGCTCGAAGTGCTTGTAGGGCAGTTCGATGCGCAGATCGGATTGGCCCGCCTCCCCCGCTGCCGATCGCGGCGCGACAATCCCGTCTCGCGCCGACCACACCGCAATCGTCCGCACGGCAGGTTTCACCGCCGGGTCCTCTGCAAAGGGCGGATTATCGACCGTGTGGTCGTTCAGCGCCTCATAGAGTCGCCAGGCATTGTTCGCCCGCCGGTCGCCGGAAAAGGGCGAGCCCAGCGTCATCACGAGCGCGCAGGCTTCGGGGTGCCGCCGCGCGAGCGCCCGGGCATAGAGCCCGCCAAGGCTCCAGCCGATCAGGATCACCTGCCCGCCTGACTGGCGGCCAAGCTCGGTGAGTCGCGCTCCGACGCGGTCGATCTTGGCCGGCTGCGCGCCAAGGTTCATGCCCTGCCCCCAGCCCTCGGCCGCAAATCCGGCCTTGATCAGCGACTTGCGCAGCAGCGCCGTGGTGCGGTCGCTCGATAACAGGCCCGGTAGCACCAGCACCGGGCGCCCCCGCCCAAACGGCGGCACCACCACCGGCGCGCGCAGCGGGGCAGCTTGGACTTTGGGCAGCGCCAGAAACTCGCTGGCCCAGCGCCAGCGCGGCGGCGGTGCAGCGGGATCTGTCGCCAAGGCTCAGTCGCCCGTCAGAATCCGGTCCACCAGTTGCTTCACGGAAGGTGTGAAGTTGTTGGAATAGAACGGGTCCTGCTTGAACCGATAGGCCGCATGGCCCGCGAACATCAGGTTCTCGTCGATCGGGCCGCCATGCGCGATTTCCTGCAGGGTCTTCTGGATGCAGAAGCTGCGCGGATCGGCCAGCCGCCCTGTCGAGTAGTCATCGTGGTCCTTCCATGAGGAGAACCCGCAGTGCGAGAGGCAGCCCATGCAGTCGCTCTGGTCCTTGCGGATCGTGTCACGCTCCTCGGGAGAGACGAACACAACTGTGTCGTCCGGCGTCCGCAACGCGGTGGTAAAGCCCGCGCCAAACCAGGTGCGCGCCCGGTCGCGGTCGGTCGGGGTCACCCAGAAGTTCTTGCCCTTGACGCCCACGTCGAGCTGCACGGTGTGATCGCCCGCCGAAACCTTGGAATAGGGAATTTGCCGCTCGCTGCGCGCCTCGAGCGCGCGCAGAAACGGATTGCGCACCGCTGACGAATAGAACCCCGTCGGCGAGAAACGATGGAGCAACACATCGCCCGGATCGAGCGTGCGGAGATGGTCCTTCCATCCCTGCGGGATCGGGCTTTCTTCGGTGAGCAAAGGCCGCGTGCCGAACTGGAAGGCGATGCCGCCAAGCTCGGGATTGTCGATCCAGTTCTCCCACTCGCGCAGGAACCACACGCCGCCAGCCATGACGATCGGCACGCTGTCGGGCAGTCCCTCTGCGCGCATGACATCGCGCAGCGCCTTCACCCGGGGATAGGGATCTTCGGGTTTACGCGGATCTTCCGCATTCGAGAGGCCGTTATGCCCGCCCGCCAGCCAGGGGTCTTCATAGACCACCGCGCCCAGCAGTTCGGGCACCTTGTGATAAGCCCGCTTCCACAACGCACGAAAGGCCCGGCCCGACGAGACGATCGGCAGGTAGTTGACCCCGTACCGCGACGCGATTTCAGAGAGTTTGTAGGGCATGCCCGCACCGCAGGTCACGCCGGCCACCAAGCCCTTGGTCTTCTCCAGCACCGCTTCCAGGATCGGCTGTGCGCCGCCCATTTCCCACAGCACGTTGATGTTGATCGCGCCCTTGCCACTCGCCAGATCATAAGCGCGGCGCACCTGCTCCACCGCGCCGTCGATGGCATAGCGAATCAGTTGCTCGTGGCGCTCCTTGCGCGTGAGCTGCTCATAAACTTGAGGCACGATCTTGCCCGCCGGATCATAGCTGTCGGCGTTGACCGCGCTCACCGTGCCAATACCGCCAGCGGCAGCCCAGGCGCCCGAACTGCGATGATTGGTCGCAGCCACACCCTTGCCGCCCTCGACCAATGGCCAGACTTCACGTCCGCCATAAAGGATCGGCTTCAAACCCTTGAACCCAGACATCGTCTTCCCTTAACGCCCCACAATCTTGCCCGCTTCGCTGCGGCAAGATCGCATTCCAACTGGCTCAGGCCGCCCGGTCTCGGCGGCAGCAAACTGAGCATAATACCCTGAAACATCCGGCTTACGGCGAAACGCCACCAAGCGAAAGCCTGCAGACTCGAATTCGCATAACAGCAAAGCGGTGGGCGTACCATGCTGGCCTGTCGGCCGCTCGGCATCGACCACGACGACCGAGCCTCCCCGCTTCAACGCAGGCCACAGCCGCCACAACAGCGCATAAGGCTCGGCAATCTCGTGATACATGTGGATCATGAACACGCGGTCGAAGCTGCGCGCGGGCAAGCGAGGATCATCGGAGGCGCCCTGCACGATGGAAACGTTGGAGAGTTGCTCACGTTCCACTCGCGCGCCCAGCCGGGTCAGCGCGCCTTTGTCGATATCCTGCGCCAGCACGCGCCCTTTCTCGCCGACCCGCGTGGCGAGCCGTACGGTGTAATACCCCTCGCCCGCGCCGATATCGGCCACTGTCATGCCGGGCGCAACTTGCGCCTCATTCATCACCTCTTGCGCCTCGCCCTGCCGGTCCCGCAGTTCCTCGGTCGACCACTGGGTCGAGATCACTTTGGCCACCGGCCGGTCTGCCCGCGGAAACATCCGGTCCTGCTTGGGGCGATCGTCCTGTGCGGCAGCATGGCATGCCGTCAGCGCCGTGAGCAGAACCAAAATCGCCCGCCGCCCGATCAATCGTCGTCGTCCACAGCGACCTTCTCGCCGGTCACGCGCTGCGCCAGCGCGGCGGCCATGAACGGATCAAGCGCACCGTCGAGCACTTCGCCGGGGTTGGTGCTCACCACCCCGGTGCGCAAGTCCTTCACCTGCTGATAGGGCTGGAGCACATAGGAGCGGATCTGGTGGCCCCAACCGATCTCGGTCTTGGCCTGATACTCGCCCGCGGTCACCGCCTCGCGCTTGGCGAGTTCAGCCTCATAAAGCCGCGCTTTCAGCATGTTCAACGCGGTCGCGCGGTTCTTGTGTTGCGAACGGTCGTTCTGGCTGGCGGCGATGATACCGGTCGGAATGTGGGTGATGCGCACAGCCGAATCGGTGGTGTTGACGTGCTGCCCGCCTGCGCCCGATGCGCGATAGGTATCGATCTTGAGGTCGGATGGATTGATCTCGATCTCGATATCGTCGTCGATCACGGGATAGACCCACACCGACGAGAAGCTCGTATGCCGCCGTGCCGAACTGTCATACGGGCTGATGCGCACGAGGCGGTGAACCCCGCTTTCGGTCTTGGCATAGCCATAGGCGTTCTCGCCCTTGATCAGCAGCGTGGCAGACTTGATGCCCGCCGCTTCGCCAGCGTGATAGTCGACCAGCTCGACCTTGTAGCCATGACGCTCGGCCCAGCGCGCATACATGCGCTGGAGCATTTCCGCCCAGTCCTGACTTTCAGTGCCCCCGGCCCCGGCGTGGACTTCGAGATAGGCATCGTTGGCATCGGCCTCGCCCGCGAGCAGTGCCTGGATCTTGTCGGCATCGGCGCGCGCCGAAAGCGCCGCAAGCGTCGCGAGCCCTTCGGCCACCGTCGCTTCGTCGTCTTCCATCTCGCCAAGCTCAATGAATTCGATCGCATCGGCCATTTCCTGGCTGATCTCATTCACCGTGCCGATTGAGGCTTCCAGCCGGCGGCGCTCGCGCATCACGGCTTCGGCCTGCTTGGGATCATCCCACAGCTTCGGATCTTCAACCCGCGCGTTCAGTTCATCGAGCCGCCGCACCGCGCGGTCCCAATCGAGGAACTTGCGGACAAGCCGCAGGGCGGCTTCGATGCGGTCGATATGGGCCTGCCCTTCGGCACGCATGGTGGCTCACTCCATTGTTCGGGAGCCCAGCCGCTTAGCGAAGCGGCGCGCCTTGTAAAGAGCAGTCGGCCCGGACGGCCGCTGCCGGTTCCGGCGGAATGGGCTCAGTGCGCGGCTTTGAGCTTGCGCACGGCTTCCAAGGTCAGCGTGACGTGGTCGCGGTAATCCATGTCCGAATGGACAAGAACGATCTTGCCGCTCTGGTCGATCACATAGCTGGTCCGCTTGGTGAGGCCCGTGGAAACGCCCGCAACATTCAGCGCCACGTCATAGGCCTTGATCACCGGCTTGGCCGCGCTCGCAACGGTGAACTTGTCACGGCAGTCGGCCGTGGAGAACTTCTGCAGTGTGGGCAGATCGTCGTTCGACATGCCCAGCACGGTCGCACCGGCCGCGGCGAAATCGCCCGAAGCTTCGGCAAAGGCATGCGCCTCAAGCGTGCAGCCCTGCGTGAAGGCCTTGGGATAGAAATAGAGCACTACCGGCCCCTTCGCGAGCAGGGACTTGAGGTTTACATCAAGCACCTTGCCCGCCAACGCACCCTGCGTCGAAAAGTCGGGCGCCGCGGCGCCTACTGGCAGTTCAGCCATCGCGGCGGCGGGGAGGAGAAGGGCGAGAGCCGCAGCGGCGGCAAAGGACGTCTTGATCATGAAAACGTTCCTATCAGCATCCAGCGGGCACGGGAACCGACATTTGGGGCACGTTGTTCACCTCGGGCCCTTCCCGACGCATCCTTCGGTCAAGTCCCTCAATAGATCCCGCCCTTGTCCTCGACGAAATCGCCTTCCTCCACCGGCACATCCTCACCCGGTGTGTCCCCGCCCTTGGCCGCGCGGGCCTTGCGCAACGCGTCCAGTACAGCGTCCTTCAGGTTCTGGTCCTCAGGCCGGAAGGTGCGCGTCGGTTCGCTGTTGGGCTTGAACGCTTCCCATATGATCGAGGCCTGCTTCACATCGTCCTGCGGGGTTCCGCCGAACACCTGCTTTCCTGAAACCCGGTCGATCCGAACCATGCGGATTCCCTCGGGCACGGTGAACGGTGTGTCGCTCCAGCGGCGGCGTGTCGCCTCGACAAACTGTTTGAAGATCGGTGCCGCGATGCGCCCGCCCTGGGCATAGCCGCCAAGGCTGCGCGGCTGGTCGTAGCCCATATAGATCGAGGCCACGATATCGGGCGAACCGCCCGCAAACCACACATTGGTCGGGCCCGAGGTCGTACCGGTCTTGCCGAACAGCGGCAGCTTGAGATCGGCGAGCGTCAGCGCTGTCCCGCGCACGACCACGCCTTCGAGCATGTGCACCACCTGATAGGCGGTGCGCGGGTCCATCACCTGCCGCCCGGTTGGCTTCTGGCGAGGCATCGGCTTGCCATCCCACTGCGCCATCCGGCAGCCGATGCAATCGCGATTGTCAGCCTTCCAGATCACCTTGCCATCGCGGTTCTGGACATAATCCACCAGCGACTGATCGTGCTGGCGGCCATGGTTCGCAAGCGCTGCGTAGGCATTGGCCATGCGTGCCGCAGTGGTATCGCCCGCGCCCAGCGCCATCGAGAGATAGGGCTGATAGTTGCCAATGCCGACCGCCTTGATCGTGCGCACCACCTTGTCCATGCCAGTGTCGTTAGCGATGCGCACGGTCATCAGATTGCGCGATTGCTCGAGGCCCCAGCGCATAGTGTGACTGCCAGAGCCGCCTTCCCCGCCGAAGTTGCGGAAGCATTTCTGGCCAAGCGCAGCGCCCTGATAAACGCAGAATGTGCCGTCCAGAACCATCGAGGCCGGGGTCATGCCGTTGTCGAGCGCAGTGGCATAGACAAAGGGTTTGATCGTCGAGCCCGGCTGCCGGTTCGCCTGCGTGGCGCGGTTGAAAGAACCGAGCCGCGCATCGAAACCGCCCTGCATGGCGAGCACACGCCCGCTTTGCGGATCCTCCACCACCATGCCGCCCGAAACCTCGGGAACCGTGCGCACCGTCCAGCCACCGCCGGCGGGTGCGGCGGCGATCACGTCACCCGCCTTCATCGCTTGCGGCATAGCGAACAGCGGCCCTGTGCTGCCATCGCCAAAACCGATCCGCCCGTCCGAACCGCTGCGGTCGAGCACCACGCCAATCCGCCAGTCGAGATAATGGATCGAAATGTTGCTGGTGATGAGCTGGCCC
>CANFIV010000075.1 GCA_947446935.1 Sphingomonadaceae bacterium
CGATCAGCAGACGATGGAGACCCGCGCCTACGCCGTGGCGCGCGCATTCGATCCGCTGCTGGTGAACACCGTCGTCGGCTTCATCGGGCCCGAGTATCTATACGACGCCAAGCAGATCATCCGCGCAGGGCTAGAAGACCACTTCTGCGGCAAGCTGCTCGGCCTGCCGATGGGCTGCGACGTGTGTTACACCAACCACGCCGAGGCCGATCAGGACGACATGGACAGCCTGATGACTTTGCTGACCGTGGCCGGCTGCAGTTTCCTGATCTGCGTGCCGGGCAGCGATGATATCATGCTCTCGTATCAGAGCCTCTCGTATCACGACGCGCTCTATCTCCGTTCGGCAATGGGCGTGCGCGCCGCACCGGAGTTCGAGACGTGGCTGGCCGAGGTCGGCATCGCCGCGCCCGACGGAACCCTGCGCGCACTGGCAGATGGCGCATCGCCGTTCGTGCGCAGGCTTGCGGAGAGCCTGCCTTGAGCGATCTCGTAACCGGCGATCTTTGGGCACGCCTGCGGCGCACGACGCCCGCGCGGATCGGCCTCGGACGGATCGGCCATGCGCCGCCGCTGGGCGACGTGCTGCAATTCCAGCTGGCCCATGCCCGCGCGCGCGATGCGGTACATGCCGCGCTCGATGTCGAGGCCCTCGCCGCAGAGCTTGCGCCCATGCCGGTGCTGCAGGTGGAAAGTGCAGCGGCTGACCGCACCACCTATCTGCGCCGGCCCGATTTCGGCCGCCGCCTTTCGGATCGCTCGGCGGCGCTTCTGGCGGAGGCTGGCGGGCGCTGTGATATCGTGTTTGTGATCGGCGACGGGCTCTCGGCCACCGGCGTCCAGTCCGGCGCAGCGCGGCTGCTCAAGGCCTGCGCCGATACGCTGGGCGATCTGGCGATCGGCCCGGTGGTGATCGCGCGGCAGGCCCGCGTGGCGCTCGGCGATCCCATAGGCGAAGCGCTGGGCGCGCGGGTTTGCGTGATGATCATCGGCGAGCGGCCCGGCCTCACCGTGTCAGACAGCCTCGGCATCTATCTCACGTTCGCCCCGCGCACTGGCCGCAGCGATGCCGAACGCAACTGCATCTCCAACATCCACGGCGCGGGTGGTCTCACCCCTGCCGAGGCAGCCGCCAAGCTGGGCTGGCTGCTGCGCGAGGCGCTGCGCCGCCAGCTTTCGGGCGTCGATCTCAAAGACGATCAGACACCCGGCCTGCCCCAACCGATCCAAGGAATTGAATCCTGATGAACACAGCGCCCGTCCAACTCCAGCAAAGACTGGGTGCGTTCCACCTCTGGGCCATCGCCGTCGGATTGGTGATTTCCGGCGAATACTTCGGCTGGAGCTATGGCTGGGCGAGCGCAGGCACACTGGGCTTTCTCGTCGCGACCGTGGCGGTGGCGGCGATGTATATCGCCTTCATTTTCTCGTTCACCGAACTGACCACGGCCATTCCCAACGCAGGCGGACCCTTTGCCTATGGGCTGCGCGCGTTTGGGCCTGTTGGCGGAGCGGTTGCCGGCTTTGCGACCCTTATCGAGTTTCTCTTCGCACCGCCCGCCATTGCGCTCGCCATCGGTGCCTATCTCCACGTGCAGTTTCCCGCGCTTGAACCCAAACACGCGGCGCTGGGTGCCTACGTGGTGTTCATGGCGCTCAATATTGTGGGCGTACACATTGCGGCAAGCTTCGAGCTGGTCGTCACGCTGCTCGCCGTTGGCGAATTGCTGGTGTTCATGGGCGTGGTGTTGCCCGCATTCAGCTGGCAGAATTTCCTCGCGCGCGGCTGGGCCGGACAGGACCATTTCAGCATGGCTGCTGTCGGCGGAATCTTCGCCGCCCTGCCCTTCGCAATCTGGTTTTTCCTTGCGATCGAAGGCGTAGCCATGGCCGCCGAGGAAGCCAAGGAACCGCACCGCACGATTCCCATCGCCTATATTTGCGGCATCCTGACGCTCACGTTGCTGGCCTTCGGCGTGATGGTCTTCGCCGGGGGTTCGGGCAACTGGGCGGAACTCTCAAGCCTCAACGATCCGCTACCACAAGCCATGAAGCGCGCGGTCGGTGCCTCGAGCGGGTGGCTGCACATGCTGGTGTGGCTCGGGCTGTTCGGGCTGGTAGCCTCGTTCCACGGCATCATCATGGGGTATGCCCGCCAGATCTTCGCGCTGGGGCGCGCCGGCTATCTCCCGGCAGTTTTCGCCCGCCTCCATCCGCGCTTCAAGACCCCCCATATCGCCACACTGGCCGGCGGCGTGGTCGGCATCGCCACGATCTACAGCGACGCGTTCATCAGCATCGCAGGCCAATCGCTCACCGCCAGCGTCGTCACGCTATCAGCCTTTGGCGCACTGCTGATGTATATCGTCTCGATGGCGGCACTGTTTCGCTTGCGCCGCAGCGAGCCGGGCCTCGCCCGTCCCTTCCGCGCGCCGCTCTATCCCTTCGCCCCCGCCTTCGCGCTTACTATGGCGAGCCTCGCCCTGCTGACCATGATCGCCAACAACGGCGAACTTGCCGCGATCTTTGTCGGCCTTATGGGGTTGCTGGTTGGCGGCTCGCTGATCTTCCGCCGGACTAAACCTCAATAGCTGCGCGGGAGGCCGAGCGCGTGTTCGGCGAGGTAGGCGAGGATCAGGTTCGTCGAAATCGGCGCGACCTGATAGAGCCGCGTCTCGCGGAACTTGCGTTCGATATCGTACTCGGCAGCAAAGCCGAAGCCGCCGTGGGTCTGGATACAGGCATTGCCCGCTTCCCAAGATGCATCGGCGGCGAGCATCTTGGCCATGTTGGCCTCCTCGCCCGCATTGGCCCCGCCCTCGTAGGCGCGCGCCGCCTCGTGCACCATCAGCTCGGCTGCGCGCATCGCGGCATAGGCCTTGGCGATGGGGAACTGCACGCCCTGGTTGGCCCCGATCGGCCGCCCAAAAACCTGGCGCTCCTTGGCGTAGTCGGTCGCGCGTTCGAGGAACCACTTGGCATCCCCGATGCACTCGGCCGCAATCAGGATGCGCTCGGCGTTCATGCCGGAGAGGATATAGCGAAAGCCCTTGCCCTCCTCGCCGATCAGGTTGGCGGCGGGCACGGGCACGTTGTCGAACCAGATCTCGGTCGATGAATGGTTCATCATCGTGCGGATCGGCCGGATCGTCATGCCGTTCTGCAGCGCTTCCTTCATGTCGACGATGAACACCGACAATCCGTCAGACTTGCGCTCTACCGACTCGCGCAGCGTGGTGCGCGCCAGCAGGATCATGAGGTCCGAATGCTCGGCGCGGCTCGTCCAGACCTTCTGACCACTGATGAAATACGTGTCGCCCTCGCGCCGGGCGAAGGTGCGCAGCGAAAGCGTGTCGGTGCCGCTGCCCGGCTCGGTGACGCCGAAGGCTTGCAATCGCAGCTCGCCGCGCGCGATGCGGGGCAGATACCGTGCCTTCTGTTCATCGCTGCCGTGGCGCAGCAGCGTGCCCATCGTATACATCTGCGCGTGGCACGCCGAACCATTGCACCCGGCGCGCTGCACTTCCTCCAGTATCGCGCAGCCAGCCGAAAGCGGCAGGCCCGAACCGCCAAACTCCTCCGGGATCAGCGCGGCAAGGAAGCCGCTTTTGGTCAGCGCATCGACGAATGCGGTCGGGTATTCCATTCGCGCATCAAGATCGCGCCAGTAGGTGCCCGGAAAGTCGGAACAAAGCGCGCGCACGGCATCGCGGATATCGGCATAGTCTGGTTCAAGCATGAAGGAGGGTTAGCCCGGTGATTGCGCGACTGCAAAGACTCATGAACGTCGGGCTTGATGCAAAGAGTCCAATGCCCGAAAGTGATGATCAACTGGAAGGATTGCAGATGAAGCGGAACGGTCAAATCGCACTGGTGGCGCACTATGGCTGAGCCCACACTCCGCACCATCGATCTCAATTCCGATCTCGGCGAAGGCTATGGCCCGTGGGTCATGGGCGATGACCGCGCCATGCTCGATATCGTCACCAGCGCCAATATTGCCTGCGGTGGCCACGCCAGCGATCCGGAAACGATGTTCCGCACACTGACCTGGGCGCGCGAACGCAAGATCACCGTGGGGGCGCACCCGAGCTATCCCGACAAGGAAGGCTTCGGCCGCCGCCGTCTGCCCTGCCCGCCGCCCGAAGTGGAGCGCTTCGTCGCCGCGCAGACCGGCGCGCTGACGGCCATCGCGGCGCTCGCAGGAACGCGGGTGTGCTATGTGAAGCCGCACGGCGCACTGGCCAATGTCGCGACCGAAGACCGCCCGGTTGCAGAAGCTATCGTCCGCGCGGTGCGCGCCATCGACAGCAACCTCGCGATTCTCGCAATCTCGGGCACCGTGCTCGAAGTGACCGCGCGCGAAGCTGGTGTGCCGGTCTACAGCGAGATCTACGCGGACCGTGGCTACACGCCCGCAGGCAATCTTGTGCCGCGCGACCAGCCCGGCGCGCTGATCGAGGATTATGGCGCAGCAGCCGCGCGGCTCCAGACCTATCTCGAAACCGGCAAGATGCCGACCGTCGGCGGCGCGCCAGTTGCGCTCGCCGGTCACTCGATCTGCGTTCACGGGGACAACCCCCATGCCGTCGTCATGGCCCGGGCAATCCGCGTCGCGCTTGCCGGACGCGGCGTCCAGATCGCCCCGTTTTTGCCGTGAGTGATACCCCTACCATCCGCCCGGTGGGGGAAGGCGCCCTGCTCATCGAATTCGGCGACCGGATCGATGAGACCATCAACGCGAAGGTCGTCGCGCTGGACAAGGCGCTGGCGGCGCGCCCGCCGCGCGGGTTTCTCGAAGCGGTCCCGGCTTATTGCTCGCTGCTGATCGAGTATGATCCACAGTCCACTTCACAGGTCGAACTTGCCGAAGCCGCGCTGGAACTGGCAGGCAGCGCCCCGGCAGCTGCAACATCCGGCCGCGAACATGTCGTGCCAATCAGCTTCGAACCGCTCGATGGCCCCGATCTCGATCAAGTCGCAGCGCAGGCCGGGTTGGATTGGGAAGAGGCCATCGCCGCGTTCCTGGCTTCGCGTTACCGGGTCTATATGTATGGGTTCGCGCCGGGCTATGCCTATATGGGCGGGGTTCCGCAGGTGTTGCAATTGCCGCGCAAGCCGATAGCCCAGCGCGGCCATCCCGCCGGCAGCGTGATCATCGCAGGCCCTCAATGCCTCATCACCACCCTTCCCATGCCGACGGGCTGGTGGGTGATCGGCCGAACACCGCTCGCCGTGCTTGATGCGACAGGCGAACGCCCCTTCCGCTTCGATCCCGGCGACACCATCCGCTTCGAGCGGATCGCATGATCGCTCGCCTGCAGGTCGAGGCCGCCGGGCCGCTGACCTCGCTGCAGGATGCCGGTCGGCGCGGCGTGATGCGCTTCGGCGTGCCGCGCTCCGGCCCCATCGATCGCTTTGCGTTTGCTGCCGCGCTGACCGCCGCGAAACCGGCTGAAGGCACTGCAATCGAACTTTCGCTCGGCGGCCTGACTCTCACCTGCCTCGAAGGCGAAGTGGGCTTTGCACTGTGCGGCGCGGCCTTCACGGTCGAAATCGACGGGCGCGCCATCGGCAGTTGGTGCCGCGCCACGCTCGGCCCCGGTCAGTGCCTGCGCATACGTCAGAGCGGAGGCAACTGGGCCTATCTCGCGTTCAGCGGATCTTGCACCACACCAACCTGGCTGGGCAGCCGCGCCACACATGCGCTCTCGGGGTTGGGCGGCGGCATGGTCCGCGCAGGCGATGTGCTGGAATTGCACGCCACAAAGCCGCTGCCCCCAGCCGCCCTCCAAGCACCCGCACCGGCCTCACACCCAGCCCCCATCGGAATCGTGATCGGCCCGCAAGAGCGCTTCTTCGGCGCAGGCGCGCTGCAACGCCTCTGCGCGGAACCCTTCATCGCCACCGGCACGTTTGACCGCATGGGCCGCGCGCTCGATGGTGCCCCGCTCCTGCCGCTGCGGCTCGACATGCCGAGCGAACCAGCGCTCCCCGGCTGCCTCCAGATCACCGGCGATGGCCGCATGACCATGCTCCTCGCCGATCACCAGACGACCGGGGGCTACCCCAAGATCGCGGCGGTCATCGGCGCGGATATCGACCGCCTCGCGCAAATGGAGGCAGGCACAGCATTCCATTTCGAGGCAGTGTCGGTTGGTGAGGCCGTGAAACGCTTTCGGCGCATTGCCGATTGGCAAGCCGCCGCACTGCGCGCGCTCGTTTCAGCCGATGATCTTGCCCTCCGGCTGCTTGGCGCCAACCTTGTGGGAGGCGTCGTCGATGCGCTTGGCACGCATGAGGCCTAGAGCCACTGAGCAGGCCGGAAAGCGGGCCCACGCATCGCTTTGCGGTTTTTCGCCATGTTCAAGATTGGCCACTTCGGCCAAGCATGGCCGCTTGCGGTCTCGGCCATTAGCAGGAAAGATCGCCGCTCACCGCTTGAGCCTTCGCCCCCGTGCAGGACGGGCCAACTCCGCATGACCGTATCGGCAGTCCTGCCCTGCTTCTGCCTTGTTGCGGCCACCATTCTGACGACTATTGCGGGGGCGAAGGTGTTCTCCGCTCCCGAGGGAGAAACGAAATGAGCGACGCCACCCTGTTCCTTACCGACGAGCGCACCTTCTGGCATTGCACCGGGGTTCAGGCGCTGTTCTTTCCGATCGGTGATTGGGTCGAGCCGCCCTCGGGCAGCTATGGCGCCGATACTCCGGCATCGAAGCGCCGCATGCTCAATCTCGTCCGCGTCGCCGGGTTGGACAAGCATCTGGAAGAGCGCAGCGCCGCACCGGCCACGCGCGAAGATCTGCTGCGCATCCATCCCGCCAGCTACATCGACGAATTCAAGCGGCTGAGTGACGCCGGCGGCGGCGAGCTCGGGCTCTATGCGCCGTTCAGCAAGGGCGGCTTCGAGATTGCCACGCTTTCCGCAGGGCTCGCCATCGAAGCGGTCGACGCGGTTGTCACGGGCCGTGCGCGCAATTCCTATGCTCTGTGCCGCCCGGCCGGGCACCATTGCCTCGCCGACCAGCCGATGGGCTTCTGCCTGCTGGCCAACATTCCGATCGCAATCGACGCAGCCAAGGCG
>CANFIV010000076.1 GCA_947446935.1 Sphingomonadaceae bacterium
CGGCGCATCGGCGCGGCGCGGCTGGCGCGCTCCACCGCGTCGAGAAATGCTCCCGATTGGCCAATGAACTGGACTTCGCGATCCATGCCACGCCCCCATTTGTGATCAATTCCCAATCTCTAGCAGAAAATCCCAAGCATGGGCAATAATCACCATATCGTTGAATCCGCTTACCCGCAGGAATGGCTGACTTCCGCCATTTTCTCCACTTGGCACACCCTGTGCAAAGCATGGTGCAACGCCCCGATGGGACGCATTCAGGAGATACCCGATGTACACTGCCCGCTTCTTCTCGACCCAGCTCGGCCGCGCGGCGCTGATCAGCATCGCTGCCATGTGCGCTCTCAACGTTGCCGTGGCCACCCGCCCGGTTTCGGCCGCCGCCCCGCAAGTCGTCGCCTCCAGCGCCGCCGTCACCGGCGAGCTCGCCTGATGAACGCCGACACCCCGATCCGGCCCCAGGCCAAGAGGGGCGCGGCTTCTGGCCGTTTCGAAATGGAGCTTGGTGCGCTACGCCAGTCGCGTAATCAGGATTTTCACAAGCCTTCGGACTCGGCCAGCCAGCCGTCGTCCGCGCCTTTCACCACCGGAGCCAACCTGATGGGCATTTTTTCCCGCACGCGTGACATTATCGCTGCCAACTTCAACGATCTCCTCGAAAAGGCGGATGATCCGGCCAAGATGATCCGCATGATCATCATGGAGATGGAGGAAACGCTCGTCGAAGTGCGCGCGTCTGCCGCCCGCACCATCGCCGATCAGAAGGAAATGGCGCGCCATGTCGCGAAGCTTGATCGCCTTCAGGCCGATTGGGCGGACAAGGCCCAGCTTGCTCTCTCCAAGGGCCGCGAGGATCTCGCCCGCGCCGCGCTCGTGGAAAAGAACAAGGCTGCCGATATGGGCACTCAGCTTCGCGGCGAGATCGGCGTGCTCGATGATTCGATGCGCGCCTACGAGATCGATATCGAAAAGCTCCAGACCCGCCTGCGCGAAGCCCGCAGCCGCCAGACCGCGATCGCCGCGCGCCTCGAAAGCGCCGAGAACCGGGTGCGCCTGCGCACGCTCATGACCAGCGAGCGGGTGGACGAGGCGCTCTCGCGCTTCGACCAGCTCGAACGCCGCGTCGATTATGCCGAAGGCCGCGCCGATGCGCTCAGCCTTGCGGACGGCGCGCAGCCCAATCTCGCGGACGAAATCGCCGCGCTCGCCGGCCAGGACAAGGTCGACGAGGAGCTCGAAGCCATGAAGCGTGCGCTCGGCCAGACCGACAAGAAGGAGGGCTGATCGATGGAAGATACTTTTATTCCGCTGGTTGCCATACTCGCGATCTTTGTCGGTCTGCCCTGGGTCGTGCTCCACTACGTCACCCGCTGGAAGACCGCCGCCACGCTCACCACGGGTGACGAGGCGCTGCTCGACGAGCTCTACCAGCTCGCCCGCCGGCTCGATGAACGCATGGACACCGTCGAGCGCCTTGTTGCTGCCGACAACCCCGACTTCCGCCCCGCGCGCGTCCTCCCGGACCGTGAGAGCGACAATCAGAAACTGCGCGAGCTGGACCGTATGCTCGCCGAACAGAAAGGGACCTCGAAGTGAGCTCGCCAGACCTCTATCCGCAGCGCACGCGCTTCTATCGTGACAAGGTCAATGGCAAGTTCATGGGCGTTTGCGCCGGGCTGGCCGACTACACCGGGATCGACGTGCTCTGGGTGCGGATCGCCTTCCTCGTGCTTGCCTGCTCGATGGGCTGGCCCTTCCTGATCTACTTCGCGTTCGGTTTCCTTGCGGACAAGAAGCCGGCCCGGCTCTATGCCGACCCTGCCGAGCAGAAGTTCTGGCAGGGCGTGCGCCAGTCGCCAGCCCGCACGGCCCGCGAAGTGCGCTCGAGCTTCCGCGATATCGATCGCCGCCTCGCCGAAGTCGAACAGTTCTACGTCACGGGGAACCCGCGCCTTTCGGCTGAAATCGAGAAGTTGCGCTAGGCACGGGCATTCCCAGGCCAGATTCTCAGGCCAAATTTCCAGGGGGGCAATTCACATGGATAACGGAACAATTGCGCTGATGATCCCGGTCCTCGCGCTGCTGATCCCGATCATCGCGATCTGGACCCAGCACCAGCGCAAGCTTGAAGAGATCCGCGCCGGTGCGCTCACCGAAAGCAATGCCCAGGCCGCTGCTCGCGCCCAGGCCCTCGAAGAGCGCGTCCGCATTCTCGAAGCGATCGTTACCGACAAGAGCTACGACGTTGCCGCGCAAATCGAGGCGCTGCGCGATCCGGCTCTCGAAAACCGGAGCACCAAGCAATGAACGCCGCAGATGCCATTGCTTTCGCCGCGCTGATGATCGGCCTCGTCACCATCTTCAACTTATGCGCCGAAATCTACAAGCGCCGCCTCTCGTTCAAGGAGCGCAAGCTCGAACTCACCAGCCTTGAGAATGCCGACAAGGCCGCGCACTTCGCCGCGCAGGCCCAGCGGCTCGAGCAGCGGGTGCGTGTGCTTGAACGCATCGCGACCGACCGTGATGGCCAGAAGGCCGCCGACTTGGCCGAACAGATCGAGGACTTGCGCGGCACCGCAGTCAACTGATCCCCCGGTGCCCGTCATTCAAGCAGGAGACTTTTCATGACCTTCTGGAGTGCCCTTGTCGCGATCGTCGCGATCCTTGCCTGGGCTAACTTGCGCAATGCCCGCTACCGCGCAGGCCTTGGCCATCCGCTCGCCGAGTTGCGGGAAGCCGTCTCAACCCAGCGCTCCAACCCTGAGCTTGAGCGCGAAGTCGTCGAGCTGAGGAAGCGCATAGAGGTTCTCGAACGCATCCTCACCGACGGCCGCGATGCCAGCCGCCTCGCGCAGGATATTGAAGCCCTGCGCGAGCATTGAGCTCGAGAAAGGACTCGCCATGTCATTCGCAACCATCACCGTCATGGCCGCCGCCGCGCTGATCGGCCTCATGATCCTCTCGCACACACTGCTGCGTGCCTGGAACAGCTGGCTCGATCTCAAGCGCACGGAACTCGAACGCGGCGCCGACAATCCGACTGGGCACGCGCTCGGCATGATCGACCTCAGTGATCTCAAAGAACGCCTGCGCAAGCTGGAAGCCATCGCCGCGGGCGTGGATATCTAAGATCCTCCCCATTTTGGCCGAGCCCAAATCGGGAGGTGGCAGTCCGAAGGGCTGACGGAGGGGTGAAAGCCTCTCCTCACACGCAACGCCCAAAAATCCCTCTCCCCGCCGCCGCCCGATCCGCTATGGCCCCCCCATGAGCAAACTCGACGACATCCTCGAAGAATATGAATTCCTCGACGCAGACGAACGCTACCGCCTGCTGATCGAACTCGGCCGCGCGCTCGAACCCATGCCCGATGCGCTCAAAACCGATGCTACGCTCGTGCGTGGTTGTTCGGCCAGCGTTTGGGTCTATCCGACACCGGCTGGCGAAAAGCTGCACTTTCTGGCGGATAGCAATGCCGCGATCACCAAGGGCATTGTCGCGCTTGTCCTTGCTGCGGTTCAGGACCAGCCCGCGCGCAACGTCGCCGATACGGATATCGCCGCGCTGCTCGCGCCGTTCGATCTGAAGAACCAGCTTTCGTCGAACCGCACGCAGGGTGTGCCCAACATGATCGCGCTCGTACGCGAACACGCCGCGCGCATCGCGGGTTAAGATGAAGCGCCAGCTCTGGACGGGCGCTGGCCTTATGTTCGTCGGCATCGGCGCGGTCGGTGCCGTGTTGCCGCTTCTCCCCACCGTGCCGTTCCTGCTGCTTGCGCTCTATTGCTTTGCGCGCGGGAATCCCGTGTGGGAGCAGCGCCTGCTCGATCACCCGCGCTGGGGTCCTCCATTGCGAAACTGGCGCGAACGCCGCGTTATCCCGCGCAAGGCCAAGAAGGCCGCGCTTTTCGCCATGGGCGTGTCGGTCGCTGTCACCGCGGTTACGGCGGGCTGGCCATGGGTTTTGATACCGGTCGGAGTGATGGTCCTCTCCGGCGGCTGGATCTGGACCCGCAACGAGTAAAACCTCGCGCGTCCAAATTTGGGACAGTCCCTATTTAATCCACCGCCTCGCGCACCACGGCAATTCCCGCCTCGCGCTGCTTTTTCAGCTGCCGCTTCAGCCAGGCCGGATCGAGCGCGATGATGAAACCGAAGCTCACCCCGCCTTCCTTGCCGATCGTTGCGTGGTGCAGCTTGTGCGCCTGCACGATCCGCTTCGCATAGCCCCGGCGCGGCACCCAGCGGAACCAGCGCTGGTGGATCAACCCGTCGTGGATAAGCGTATAGATCGCGCCGTAGAGCATGATTCCCACGCCGATCCACGTCGCTGGCCACCAAGCATTCGCGCCCAGCACCAGCGGGCTGCCGATCATGAACGCGCTGATCGACATCGCTGCGCCGACCACCGCATAGAGGTCATTGCGCTCGAAAAAGCCGTCGTGGGGCTCATGATGATCGCGGTGCCAGCCCCAGCCGAAGCCGTGCATCACATATTTGTGACCGCTCCAGGCCACCGCTTCCATCGCCCACACCGTGGCGAATATGATCAGAAAAACCGACATGCGAGCCCCATAGCGCAATCGTGCGGGGCATGCGAGCCTGTCGCCCAATTGGCCAGTCGGCGCATGGTCGGCCGGCCAAGCGGCCGTTGCAGAACGTTCAGAATGGGTTCATGCGCCGGATGAGTAAAACACCCTATATGACGTTTCGTATCCGGGTCGGTTTGCCTTTTCGAATCGTTCCGAAGTTGCAACGTATTGGTGAAAATGCGTTTAATTGGGGTTGGTGATGAGCATTGAACTGAGTGTGGACGTTGTTGCTGCTGATCCTATCGCTATTGACCCGGTCGTAATCAGCGAGCTTGTTCTTGTGGATCCGGTCGTTATCGATGCCGGGCCGACAGATGGTGGCACCAGCGAAGTACCTCCCGGTGCGGAATCGTTTGGCGGCCCGGTCGTCGATGTTCATTTCGATCACATCGTGGTTGATCCCGTTGTATTCATCGAACCGATTCCAACCGACGCGGGCGCAACGGATGCTGCCCCGACAGATGAGACCCCGGCTGACGCTGGTTCAACCGATGCCGGTTCAACCGATGCCGGTTCGACAGATGGTGGCTCCACCGATCTGCCGCCGGGTGCGGAAACCTTCGGCGGCCCGGACGCTGGCATTCAATACGATCACGTCGTGGTTGATCCCGTCGTGTTCATCGACTCCCTTCCCGCCGACCCGGGTGCCACGGATGTCTCACCGACTGATGCGGCTCAGACAGATGGCACCCCGACCGATGGCTCCATAGCAGACGCCGGTTCGACAGATGCCGGTTCGACAGATAGTGGTTCCACCGACCTTCCCCCCGGCGCGGAAACCTTTGGCGGCCCAGACGCTGACATTCAATTTCATCACGTCGTGGTCGGTCCTGTTTTGATCGACCCCGTCTTTGATAGCGCACCCTCGGATGGCACCACCGCTGACCCGACTGGCACCGATAGCGGCACCGCTATCGAGGGGGCACCCACCGACAACTCCGGAGACGAGTCTGGCAACGGCAGCACGGACGGAACCACGGGCAGCGACGGCACGGCCGATGGCGGCTTCAGCTACGAGGACTTCATCGCGATCTACGGCAAGGACCCGGCCATTCTGTACTACGACGGCACGCCTCCGCTGGTCTACACTATGTCTGGCGGCGATCCCATCGCGCCTGACGACAGCGCCACCCCGGGCCGCAGCGGCGGACACGATCCGCTGCCCTATGAGCGCACCACGACCGCAGTGCGCGAGACGACTACCTTGCAGACGCACGATGCGCCGACCGATCTGACCGGCGTACACATCGCAGGAGCGGGCGTCGGCTACCACGAGCCCCTGATGTACTAACGGAGCAAGCCGCAAGAAGCAGGGCCGGGAAGAGGGGGTCGCCGCCCGCCACTTCCCGGCTCGCACCCTTGCTGGCGACGACGATGCCTTTCCTGCTTGATAAGCGGCCAGCGCGCCTTTACCTCGCGCCCTATGACAAGCACTCAGACCCTCGCGCCCCGCACGCTCTACGAAAAGATCTGGGCCGCCCATGTCGTTGAAAGTCGCGACGATGGCACCAGCCTGGTCTACATCGACCGCCACCTCGTCCATGAGGTGACGAGCCCGCAGGCGTTCGAGGCACTGCGGCTTGCGGGCCGCAAGGTCCGCCGCCCCGATCTCACGCTTGCCGTGCCCGATCACAATCTGCCCACCACCGCGCGGCGTGATGGCGCGGGCGCGCGCATCGCCATCCCCGATCTGGAAAGCGCGGCGCAGCTCGCCGCACTGGAAGCCAACGCGCCCGCTTTCGGTATCCGCTATATCGGCGATGCGGATGCGGAGCAGGGCATTGTTCATGTCGTCGGTCCGGAGCAGGGCTTCTCGCTTCCCGGCGCTACGATCGTCTGCGGCGACAGCCACACCGCTTGCCACGGGGGGCTCGGCGCGCTGGCGTTCGGCATCGGCACGAGCGAGGTCGAGCACGTGCTCGCCACACAGACCCTGCTGCTGAAACGCTCCAAGACCATGGAAGTGCGCATCGAAGGCGCGCTTACTCCGGGCGTCACCGCCAAGGATGTGGTGCTCCACATCACCGGCGTGCTCGGCGCGGCGGGCGGTACCGGCCATGTTATCGAATATACGGGCCAGGCCATCCGCGACCTTTCTATCGAGGGCCGCCTCACCGTCTCGAACATGGCAATCGAACATGGTGCGCGGGCCGGCCTCATCGCCCCCGATGAAAAGACTTTCGCTTATGTCGAAGGTCGGCCCTATGCGCCAAAGGGCGCGGACTGGGACAAGGCGCTCGCCTGGTGGCGCAGCCTCGCCACTGATCCGGGCGCGAAGTACGACAAGGTCGTCGTGATCAACGCGGCCGATATCGCGCCCAGCGTCACCTGGGGCACCAGTCCGGAAGACGTGCTGCCGATCACCGGCGTTGTCCCCGCGCCAGAGAGCTTCGCCGATCCTTCTAAGCAGGCCGCCGCGCGCGCCAGCCTTGAATACATGGGCCTCGAACCCGGCCAGCGCATGGACAGCGTCGAAATCCAGAACGTGTTCATC
>CANFIV010000077.1 GCA_947446935.1 Sphingomonadaceae bacterium
AGGCGCAATACGTGCCCAGCTACCACTCGGTGGCCGAATTCGCGACCGCCTTGCGCGCGGTTGGGGAGCCGATGCGCGGCAAGCCGGTCAGCGAACTCAGCGTCGGCCAGATGCTCGACGGACTGTTCGCGATTACCCGCGATTTCGATATGCAGACTCAGCCGCACCTGCTGCTGTTGCAGAAGACCATGGTCATGGTCGAAGGCATCGCCACCCAGCTCGATCCTTCGATCAACATGTGGGAAGTCGCGGCCCCCTATGTGCGCGACTGGATCCGCGACGAATTGGGGCCAGAGGCCGCGCTGGCAGACCGCATCCGCGAAAACGTCAAGACCTTGCTTCGCTTGCCCGATCTGGTGCGGCGGATCGACGACCGGTTCCCTGCCAAGGGCGGCGCGCCCGAAGATCCGCCACTTCCGCCATTTGATCTGATCGGCGAAAGGTGGAGCAGGTCGGGCTGGCTCGGCTATGTTGTGGCCGCCGCCGCGGGCGCAGCGCTCACTGCGGACTCCCTGGCGCTTGGCCTCTGGGGCTGATGTGAGCCGGCCGGCGCCTCTGCCGGGCCTCAGGCTCGACAAGCGGCATTTCAATGCGCTCGATCTATCGCGCCTGCTCGCCGCCTGCGCGGTGCTGTTCTGGCATTACCAGCACTTTTTCGTGCCACCGGTGGACTATGCCTTCCACGTGCGCCGCGCGGCGGTCACCCCGCTCTACCATGAGCTGTGGTGGCTATTCGACTACGGCCATGTCGCCGTGCAGTATTTCTGGGCGGTATCCGGCTTCGTCTTCGCGCATGTCTATCTGGCAGATGCAGGCGCGCGCGGCCGTTTCTGGCTCGCGCGGGTCGCACGGCTCTGGCCGCTCCATCTGCTGACGCTTCTGCTCGTGGCGGGGATGCAGGCGGCCTACAGCGGCATCAACGGCACTGATTTCATCTACCACCAGCAGACCGTGAAGCACTTCCTGCTCAGCTTGGCTCTGGCGCACTACTGGGGGTGGCAGACCGACCAGTCGTTCAATGGCCCTTCGTGGTCCCTCTCGACCGAGATTCTCGCCTACGCCGCGTTCTGGGTGCTGCTGCCCGGCCTGCGCCGTGCGCCGCTCGTGCTCGCGCTCGCCGCCGCGATGCTCGCGCTTGGCCTGTTCTTTGGCGGGTTTGCCGATGGGGCGGTGCTCACCTGCATTGGCTATTTCTTCGGCGGAGCGGCAGTCTATGGCGCGGCATTGCGCGGCAATCCGGGGCCTCTCGCCTTCGCCGTGCTGAGCGCCGCGCTGGTCTTTGCTGCCATCTTGTCCGGCTGGGTCTGGCATTCGAGCGATGCCGCGACGCTGGCGGGCACATTTGCCGCTCTGCTGGCAATGCTGGCCATCGACACGGCAGACCGCACCGACCGCCTCGGCGCGGCGCGGCATCTGGGCGACGCCTCCTACGGCATCTACCTCTGGCACTTCCCTCTGCAACTGGCGCTGGTCTTGTTGATCGACGCCACGCTCGGCTCGCGGGCAATCGCCCGGCAACCCGCGTTCCTGGTGTTTTTTATCGGCGCGAGCATTTTGGCGGGCTTTGCCTCGCACCGCTGGTTCGAGCGTCCGGCACAGCGGCTGGTTCTAAAGCTGGCACGGCGCGGTCAGAGCCCAAGCGCTGCAACCACCTAAGCCGTGAACTCAGCGATCTTGTGGTGGGGCAGCAAGCGCCACGCCGCGAGCGCCAGCACCACGTGGAATGCTTCCACTGCCATCGGTGCGACCCAGCCGGGATAAGCGCCCACCACCGCGAGGTTGACCGCACGACCCGCCAGCGTCGTGCCGAACAGCATGGCAGGCACCAGCAGCAGATCGGCATTCCGGCGCCACGCACCGACCATCATGCACACCGCGCCGACGCCGAAGAACGAGGTCATGTCACCCCGGATGGTCGAGAGCCCAGCCACGCCGATGGGCGCAAGGCCGAAAGCGCCGCCTGAAGCGGTGGTCTGCGGATTGAAGAGGAACGAGGCGGCCATAAACAGGTCGAACATCCCGGTCAGGAAGATCAGCGCGGTCAGGATCAGGCGCATTGGCAGGTTTCCTTGTGTTTGTGCCAGCGTGGTGCACGGGAAGGGCAGACGCAAGGGGCCAGTGCAAAAGGATTGCGCAGCTTGGCTCGGCATTGCACAAGCGCGGCCATGCAGGGCAAGCGTATCCTCCTGATCGTCGGCGGCGGCATTGCCGCCTACAAATCGTGCGAACTCGTCCGCCTGATCCGGCGAGAGGGCGGGGCGGTGACATGCGTGCTCACCGCCGGGGCCACCCATTTCGTCACTCCGATGACGCTGGCGGCGCTGAGCGAGAATCCCGTTCACACCACGCTGTGGGATCTCGATGCCGAAGCGAAGATGGGACACATCCAGCTTTCGCGCAGCGCAGATCTCGTCGTGGTGTGCCCCGCGACCGCCGATCTCATGGCCAAGATGGCCGCGGGGATCGCCGATGATCTGGCAACCACGTTGCTCCTGGCAACCGACAAGCCGGTGCTCGCCGTGCCTGCAATGAACGTGCGCATGTGGCAGCACGCCGCGACCCGGCGCAATGTGGCGAGCTTGCGCGGCGATGGTGTCGAGGTGCTGGAACCGGACGCGGGCCCGATGGCTTGCGGCGAATTCGGCCCCGGACGCTTGCCGGAACCCACCGCAATTCTCGCGGCCATCACGGCCACGCTGGGCGGACAGGCCAAGCCGCTTGCCGGTCGTCACGTGCTGGTGACGGCAGGCCCCACACACGAGCCGATCGATCCGGTGCGCTATATCGCCAACCGCTCCAGCGGACGGCAGGGCTTTGCCATTGCCGAGGCCGCCGCACGCGCCGGCGCGCGGGTGACGCTGGTGGCGGGCCCCGTGTCGCTGCCGACCCCTGCGGGCGTCACGCGCATTGATGTCGAAACCGCGCGCGATATGGCCGCCGCCGTCGATGCCGCTCTGCCTGCAGATGCCGCGATCATGGTCGCCGCCGTGGCCGATTGGCGCGTGGCGGCAGAGGCCGGGCAGAAGCTCAAGAAAGACGGCTCAGGGGTGATCCCGCCGCTCACCCTCACCGAAAACCCCGATATCCTCGCTCGCCTCGCCCGCGCGCCCAATCGCCCGCGTCTGCTGGTTGGCTTCGCCGCCGAAACAGAGAACGTGGTTCCCCATGCCGAGGCCAAACTGGCAAGAAAAGGCGCGGACTGGATCGTGGCCAACGACGTGTCCGGTGATGTCATGGGCGGCACGCGCAACACCGTCCATATCGTGCGCGCCACCGGCGTCGAAAGCCTCCCCGAAATGCCCAAGGATGCGGTTGCTGCCGCGCTCATTGAAAGGATATCCGATGCACTCGCCTGAGCCGGTCCCCGTGCTGGTGAAGCGCCTGCCCGGCAACGATGACCTGCCGCTCCCGGCCTATGCCACCAGCGGCGCGGCGGGGATGGACGTGGTCGCGGCAGAGGACATAGACCTCGCCCCCGGTGCGCGCCACGCGGTCGCCACTGGCCTTGCCATGGCGATCCCCGAGGGCTTCGAAATTCAGGTCCGCCCGCGCTCGGGCCTCGCGCTCAAGCACGGCGTGACCGTGCCCAACACGCCCGGCACGATCGACAGCGACTATCGCGGTGAGCTCAAGGTGCTCATGATCAACCTCGGCGCGGAAATCTTCAGCGTGCGGCGCGGCGACCGCGTGGCGCAGCTGGTGCTCGCACCCGTCACGCGCGCAAGCTGGCTGGAAGTGGAAACGCTGGATGAAACGGCGCGCGGCGTTGGCGGCTTCGGCTCAACCGGGGGGCTGGCCGCGCTGCCCGGCTAACCGTCAAAGCCCTCTCCCCTTCAGGGGGAGAGGGTTGGGAGAGAGGTAAAAAGCGCCGCTTACTTCTTTTTTTCAGGCGCGACCGAAATCCGCACTGTCTCACCATTGTGGCCCGGGAAATCGGTGAACATCGCTTCCACCAGATTGGGCACGAGGTAGGGCAGGCGGTTCGACATCGAAGCGGCTTCGGCCTTGCCCTCGAACAGGCGCTTGCCATCCGCGCGGCGGTCGATCTTGAGGTCGATGCCGCTGGTATAGACCGTCACCACGTCAACGTTGTTGTAGCCGCTGCCAAAGAAGAACGGATCATAGAACCCGTAGCCCCAGCCGCCAAATCCGCCGCGGCGGCCATAAAAGCCCGGACGACCATAAAAGCCGCCATAGCCCGGGCCATACCAGCCGCCCCAGTAAGGATCGCTGAAGCCGGTGGTGCGCAGCTTGTCGCGGCCCTTGTCGACGCCGTAGTCGAACTGGACGACGAGATCGGCAGTCTGCGGGTTGGCCGCGGGCACATAGCCTACCTTCTGCAACTGCGCGCCAACAAGGCTGGCATATTGCGAGAATTCAAGCCCACCGGCGTTGTGGGGATCTTCGGCGACGATGGCAAAGGTCTGCCCCGCAGGGGCGGGCAGCTCGGCCTGAAAGCGCGATACTTTGGCATCGAAGGTCGAGGCGCAGGCACTCAGCGCCATCAAGAGGGGAGCAGCGAGCAACGCAAAGCGATTACGCATGGGTATCGAGGTCATATCTGGCGACTCCTTGGTGCGGGCCCGGCGTCCCCTGTTACGCCAAACCCATTGCATTGGTAGCATGCCGCATTGCTGCGCGGGAGGTGCTGAATGCGCGTTGAACGATGTGAGTAAATGGCAGGAATTCAGGCGGTTTCCGGGAATTGATGCAATTTGTTACACACCGTCAAGCGCGCAGCAACACTCTAGCCCCTGAGCAGCCCCAGCGCCTCGTAAGCCCGCGTCAAGGTCGGTGCCGCCAGCGCACGTGCTTTCACTGCACCTGCCGCCAAGATGGCATCGAGCGCGTCGGTATCGGTGCGCAGTTCGCGGTAGCGCGCGGTGATCGGCGCAAGGCTCTCGACCAGCAGCTCACCCAGCGCCGGCTTGAACGCGCCGAAGCCCTGACCTTCGTACCGAGCGAGCACATCGGCCACGCTGCAGCCCGCCATCGCGGCATAGATGCCCACGAGATTGGCCGCCTCGGGCCGTTCCTTGAGGGCCTCGGCGTCACTCGGCAGCGGTTCGGGATCGGTTTTGGCCTTGCGCACCTTCTGCATGATCGCATCGGCGTCGTCGGTCAGGTTGATGCGGCTCATGTCCGAAGGATCGGATTTCGACATCTTGGCGCTGCCATCGCGCAGGCTCATGATGCGGGCCGCTTCGGGCGGGATGATCGGTTCAGGCAGCGTGAACACCGGTGCGTCTTCAGTCGCGAAGTCGTTGTTGAACTTCTGCGCGATGTCGCGTGCCAGTTCTAGGTGTTGCTTCTGGTCCTCGCCCACCGGCACGTGGGTCGCCTGATAGAGCAGCACGTCAGCCGCCTGCAGCACCGGATACGTGAAGAGCGCAACGCTCGCGCCCTCGCGGTTCTTGCCCGCCTTGTCCTTCCACTGCGTCATGCGGTTCAGCCAACCCATCCGCGCGGTGCCGGTCAGCAGCCATTGCAGCTCGGCATGCGCAGGCACCTGGGTCTGGTTGAACAGGATCGAGCGCTCGGGATCGATCCCGCAGGCCACCAGCGCAGCCACCATCTCGCGCGTGCCTGCCCTGAGCCCGGCGGGATCATGCGGCATCGAGATCGCGTGGAGATCGGCGAGGAAATAGAGGCAATCGTGCCCTTGCGCGGTCCACTCATCCTGCATCCGCACCCAATTCCGGATCGCGCCCAGGTAATTGCCAAGGTGGAGGTTGCCGGTAGGCTGGATGCCGGAGACGATACGCATGGAGGACTCGCTACTCTTGGTTAGGACTGGGGTGTCTTGGGCCTGCGCCGCAGGAGGAATTGCAGATCATCCCGCGAGAACGCGCCGAGCAGGATGGCGCAGAGCCCATAGACCAGCCCGCCCGCCGAAACCAGCACGGCCAGCGTGATAAAGCGCACGAACCATGTGCCGTGAACATATGGCATCAGCAGTCCCTGCTCGAACCAGAGCACAACACCCATCGCCAGCGCGGCCAATGCCAGCCGCGGCGCCCGGCGCCGCAGGCGCGCGTCCACCGCGAAATGCCCGCGCGCGACCAGCGTACGGTAGAGCATCAGGACATTGACGGTGGAGGCAATCGCGGTCGCCAGCGGCGGGCCGACATGCTGCAGCGGCAGAATCAGGGCGAGATTCAGCACCAGATTCACCGCCATCGAAATCGTGGCATAGCGAACCGGCGTCACCGTATCTTGCCGTGCATAGTAGCCGGGTGTCAGTACCTTGACGAGAATGTAGCTCGGCAGCCCGATCGAGAATGCAGCCAGCGCCTGCGCTGTTGCATGGGCATCGGCCGGGGTGAACCGGCCATAGCCAAACAGTGCGGCGGCAATCGGCTCGCCGCACAGAACCAGTGCGATCGTGGCCGGCAGCGAGAGCAGCAATGCAAGCTCCAGCCCGCGATTCTGTGTTTCCATAGCGCCGATCTCGTCCCCGCCGCCGAGCTGGCGCGAGATCGTTGGCAACAGAACGGTGCCCAGCCCGATGCCGATGAGGCCGAGCGGCAGCTGATTCAGCCGGTCTGCCATGTAGATATAGGTCACCGAACCATGCGCGAGGAGCGAGGCGGCGAGCGCGGTCGACACAACGAGGTTGATCTGCACCGCACCCGCCCCCGCTGCCGCCGGCCAGATCAGTGCCAGCAGCCGCTTCACATCGGCATCGAGGCGCGGGAGCCGCAGCCGAAGTCCCACCCCGGCTCGGCGGCAGGCCCAGACCAGCCACGCCAGCTGCAACGCGCCCGAAACCGATACCGCAATCGCCTGATTGCGCGCGGTGATCAGCGGATCGGCGGAATGGAACAGCAGCAGCGCGGCGATCAGCGTTACGTTGAGCAAAATCGGCGCGGCGGCGTTGACCCAGAACTTGTGCAGCGAATTGAGAATGCCGCCGCACAGCGAGACGAGGCTGATCAACATCAGATAGGGGATCGTCATGCGCGACAGCGCGACCGCGAAGGCGAACTGATCGGGGCTGACCCCGTTGAACTGGCC